>CANHBU010000229.1 GCA_947458345.1 Comamonadaceae bacterium | reverse complement strand
GCAATGCCGGATCGGTGAGCGAGCGCAGCGAGAAACTCAGCCGATCGGCGCCAGCGCTGGCGCTGAAACTGGCCCCCAGATCAACCCACGCTTCGGTGATCGCATTTTCATCGAGCGCGCCGCTCTGTCCGTGAGCCAGCACGCCCTTGCTCAGCAAATTGGCCATGGCGCTGGCCAGCCCGACCTGTTGGGGCGGCTCACGGCGCAGGCCCGCGTCAAAGTCGACCTGCACATCGAGCATCGGGATCGAGGGGCTGCGCACCAAATAAACGCGCGCGCCGCTGGCTTGCCGCCAGTGCTCGATCGGCAAACTGGCCCAGGCCGGTGCCATCAGCGCGAGCAGCAGCAAGCTAAAGCAGCGCGGCCAGCACCGCAGCGGGACAAGGCGCAGGCAGGCGGCAGTCATCAGGGCTAGAGGCGACACAGGACTCTCCTTGGACACGGGGCTCATCAATAGTCCCTCGCGGGGGTATCGCCGGCATCAATGCGGCCGCGGCGCGGCGGGCTGCCGGGGGTGCCCAGCTGCGGCACCAGCACCGCCTCGGTCAATTGCTCGTCACCAAAGTAGCGCTGCGCCACAGACTGCACTTCCTGCGCGGTGATGCTGCGCAGGCGCTGCACGATCAGGCTGCCTGCCTCGATGGGAAAGCCCAGCAGCCAGTTCGAACCCAATTCATTGGCCTGGCTAAACAGCGCATCGCGCTTGTAGGTTTCACTGGCCACCCACTGGGTCTTGACGCGCGACAGTTCGATCTCGCTGACGCCTTCGCGCGCGATCCGGGCGACCTGCTCGCGCAGCGCATCGATGAGCTGCTGGGCCGGCACGCCTTCTGCAGGAACGCCATCGAGCACAAACACCTGCGGACCGCGCCCGTACAGACTGTTGTAGGCACCGGCCCGCAGGGCCAGACGGCGCTCACCTTGGGTCAAGGCGCGATCCAGACGCGCGGCCGAATGCCCGTCGAGCACAGCGGCCAGCACCGTCAGGGCCAGCGCATCGCGGCTGGTACCGGGGCCGAGCTCGGCTTGCCGCAGGGCCTGGGCCTCAAGCTGCGGCACCTTGTACATGAGGCTGACATACGGCTGGTTGCTGCGCGCGCGGTGCTCGATACGGCGCGGCCCCGACTGCGGCGGCTCCAGCCTGGGCTTGCGCTCGGGCACGGCCCGCGCGGCAATCGCGCCGTAGTACTGCTCGGCCCATTGGCGCACCTGCTCGACATCGACATCGCCGGCCACCACAACGGCCGCGTTGGCAGGCACATACCATCGCTGGTAAAACTCGCGCACGTCCTGCGCGGTCATGGCATCAAGATCGTTCATCCAGCCGATGATCGGCCGCCTGTAAGGCGAGGCGGTGAACATGGCGGCACGCGCGATTTCATAGAGCTGGCCGCGCGGCGAATCGTCGACCCGCTGACGGCGCTCTTCCTTGATCACCTCGATCTCGCGCTTGAACTCGTCATCGGCCCAGGTGTTGCGCGCGAAGCGGTCGGCCTCGAGCGCCATCACCTCGCGCAGACGTGCCGCAGGAATCTGCTGGTGATAAGCCGTGGCATCGCGGCTGGTAAAGGCATTGTCGCGCCCGCCCAGGGCCGCAATGCGCTTGGAGTACTCGCCAGGGGCCAGACTGGGCGTGCCTTTGAACATCATGTGTTCGACCACATGGGCCACGCCCGACGTGCCATCGACTTCGTCGATGGAGCCCACGCGCAGCCACAGCATGTGCACGGCCGTCGGCGCGCGGCGGTTGACGCTGACGATCAGCGTCATGCCGTTGGACAGCACAAATTGCTGCGGCGAGGCGGCCTGGCGCTCAATGGCGGCGCTGGCCTGCTGCGCGAGCAGCGGCGAGGCACCTAAAGCCAGCGCGGCGCAAACCGCCCAGAGCGAGGGCTTTGCCCAAAAAAAACGCATGAGACTGTCCTTCTCCAAGGGTCCGGACGCAAAAAAACGGTCCGGCCAACGGTCCATAGAATAGAGCGACTGCAAAAGTCCTGCTCCATGTTCAGTTTCTTCAAGAAATTTCTCTCGCCCAGCTCTGCGCCTGCCCAAACAGGCGTCGCCCAGCCCGCCCAAGACCCGCGCCACGCGCCCGCTGCGGCCAAGCCCTCTGAAGCGCCGCCGGCGCTGCAGCCCAGCGATCGCGACGCCCCGAGCCCACCGCTTAGCGCACCACGACAGAGCTGGTTGACCCGGCTTCGAGACGGACTGCGCAAAACCGGCGCCAGCCTCACCAGTGTATTTGCAGGAAGTCGAATCGACGACGCGCTTTACGAAGAGCTCGAAAGCGCCTTGCTCATGGCCGATGCCGGCGTGGCTGCGACCGAACACCTGCTCGGTGAGCTCAAACAAAGGGTCAAGCGCAGCGGCGTCAGCGAGCCGGCCGCCCTCAAAGAGCTGTTGGCCGACGCCCTGACCGATTTGCTCAAGCCGCTCGAGCAGGCCCTGGTCATCGGCCAGCATCAGCCCACCGTGATCATGGTCACCGGTGTCAATGGTGCGGGCAAAACCACCTCGATCGGCAAACTGACCCACCATCTGGCCGACAGCGGCGCGTCGGTGCTGCTGGCCGCAGCCGACACCTTTCGGGCTGCGGCGCGCGAGCAGCTCATGGTCTGGGCCGAGCGCAACACGGTCGAGATCGTCAGCCAGGCCGATGGCGACCCGGCCGCCGTGAGCTTTGATGCAGTCGCAGCGGGCAAGGCGCGCGGCAAGGATGTGGTGCTGGTCGACACAGCGGGCCGCCTGCCCACGCAACTGCACCTGATGGAGGAGCTCAAGAAGATCAAGCGCGTGATTGCCAAGGCCGACCCGCAGGCGCCCGACGAGGTGCTGCTGGTGATCGACGGCAACACCGGACAAAACGCGCTGGCCCAGGTCAAGGCATTTGACGAAGCCTTGCAGCTGACCGGCCTGATCGTCACCAAGCTCGATGGCACGGCCAAAGGCGGCGTGCTGGCCGCCATTGCGCTGTGGGCCCGGCAACGCCAGGCGCAACACCCAGATTGGCGGGCGGTGCCGGTGTACTTTATTGGCGTGGGCGAAAAGCTCGAAGATCTCGAAACCTTCAACGCGCGCGAATTCGCCCAGGCCCTGCTGAACTGAGGCGTCGCAGCATCGCAGAGGGCTGATCGACGACGGGTCCAGCCCAATCAGCGCGTGTGCCGCGCCAGCTCGAATGCTCGCCAACGCTGCCAATCGGCCGGCTCGTCCACATCCCAAAGCTTGGGCATCTCGCTGTAGCGCAGGCCCAGTTGTCCAAGGCGCGCCCGCGTCTGCGCCATCACCCGATCCGTGCCCCAGTCGATGGCCTCGAACAGGGCCGGCTGCGGGCGACGCAGGCCGACCAGCACGTAGCCGCCATCTTCAGCTGGGGTGAACACCGCCTCGTCGGCCTGCAACAAGCGCTGCGCCGCCTCCTGCAAATGCTGCGGCTCTAGCGCTGGGCAATCGGTTCCGATCAACAGCAAGGGGGCATCGCTTTGGCCGGCGTGTGCTGCAAAGGCCGCATGCATGCGCTGGCCCAGATCGCCGGGCGGCTGGTCATGACCGGCGCACGCAAACACCCGCTGCAAGGCGCGAAAGAAACGATGGCTGGCTGAAGGCTCGCACCACAATTGCAAGGGCAGGCCGCTGGCTTGCACCGTCTGCAAGGTTCGCAGCAGCAATTGCCGATGCGCGCGGGCTGCTCCTGCGGGCCCTAGCAGGGGAGACAGGCGGGTCTTGGCCCGCCCGGCCACCGGCGCCCGGGCCACCACCGCCACCGGCACCCGGTCAGCGCTCGCGCGGACGGTAGCCATAGCGGCGCGCCAGATCGTCCGGATCGGCGCCCCAAAAGAAAGCGGCGCGCAGCCGCCACATCAGCCAAATCGTGCGCCAGATTCCGTGACGCCGCCAGCGCCGCGCCGAGGTCCACACCGCAGGGCGCAGACACACTGGCCGGGCCAGGGCTTTGAGCTTGCGTGCCAGCGCAATGTCTTCCATCAGCGCGATATCGGGAAAGCCGCCGACCCGGTCAAACACTTCTCGGCGAACAAACATGGCCTGGTCACCGGTGGTTACGGCGGTGCAGCGCGAACGCAGGTTGATCATGAAGCTGACCATGCGCAGAACCGGCGCAGGATCATCGATCTGCACGTCGAAACGACCCCAGCATGCGGCTCGATCGAGCCGCGCGAGTAAATCGAGCCCCGCCTCGGGCAAGCGGGTGTCGGCATGCAAGAAAAGCAGCCACTGCCCCTGCGCGCGAGCCGCACCGGCATTCATCTGCGCCGCCCGACCGCGCGGCGCGGTCAAGGCCAGATCGGCCCACGGGCTCGCGACCTGAAGGCTGCCGTCCAGGCTGCCACCATCGACCACGATCAGCTCAGCGCCAGCGGCGCGCCAGCGCTGCAAGGCCTGCAAGGCGGGGCCCAAACTCGCCGCCTCATCAAGGACGGGCATGACGATGCTGAGCCAGGGTGGGGTGGACATGGTGCGCCCATTGTCCATGCGGCACGCCCTACTGGCACCAGGG
>CANHBU010000228.1 GCA_947458345.1 Comamonadaceae bacterium | reverse complement strand
GGTCGTCGCCGGTGTTTTTGCTCAGCTCCAGAAACTCCTCCATATCGAGATGCCAGGTTTCCAGATAGGTGCAGACCGCACCCTTGCGCTTGCCGCCCTGGTTGACCGCGACCGCGGTGTCATTGACCACCTTCAGGAAGGGCACCACGCCTTGCGATTCGCCATTGGTGCCCTTGATGTGCGAGCCCAGGGCGCGCACCCGTGTCCAGTCATTGCCCAGGCCGCCTGCGAACTTGGACAGCAGGGCATTTTCTTTGATCGACTCGTAAATGCCGTCGAGGTCGTCGGGCACAGTGGTCAGGTAGCAGCTCGACAGCTGCGAGCGCAGCGTGCCGCTGTTGAACAGCGTGGGCGTGCTCGACATGAAGTCGAAGGACGAGAGCAGTTCGTAGAACTCAATGGCCCGCGCTTCGCGGTCGATTTCGTTGAGTGACAGGCCCATGGCCACGCGCATGAAGAAGGCCTGCGGCAACTCGATGCGGGCCTTGCGCACGTGCAGGAAGTAGCGGTCATACAGGGTCTGCAGACCCAGGTAGTCAAACTGCAGGTCGCGCTCGGGCTTGAGCGCTGCGCCCAGGCGCGCGAGGTCGAACTGCTGCAGCCGCTCATCGAGCAGCTCATGCTTGACGCCTTTGGCAATGAACTGCGGGAAGTACTCTGGATAGCGTGTGGCCATCTCCTCTTGCTTGACTTCCTCTCCCAGGATCTCGCGGCGGATGGTGTGCATCAGCAGGCGCGAGGTGACGTAGGTGTAATCCGGATCTTTTTCGATCAGAGTCCGCGCGGCCATGATGGCGGCCTTGTAGACCTCGTCAATCGGCACGCCGTCATACAGATTGCGTTTGGTCTCGGCGACGATGGGCTCGGGCTTGACGTCATCGCTCAGGCCGGCGCAGGAATCCTGGATCAGGCGGTGCAGGCCCTCGAGGTCGAGCGCCACGCGCTGGCCGCGATCGGTGACGTAAAGGGCCGGCTGGGCCGGCGCAGCTTGCACGCTCTGGCGGGCGCGCTCCTGGGAGCGTTTTTCGCGGTAGAGCACATAGGCGCGAGCAATTTCATGGTGGCCGCCACGCATCAGGCCGAGCTCGACGTGATCCTGCACATCTTCAATATGGAAGGTGCCGCCGCCCGGTCGCGAGCGCAGCAGGGCGCGGATGACGGACTGGGTGAGTTGGTCCACCGTCTCGCGCACGCTGGCCGAGGCGGCGCCTTGGGTGCCGTGTACCGCCAAAAAGGCCTTCATCATGGCCACGGCGATCTTGTTGGGCTCGAAGGGGACCACGGCGCCGTTGCGCCGGATGATCTGGTAGTTGGCGTAGGCCTTGACGGTGGGGTTGTCGTGCGGGGCTGTGAAAGCCGGGTTGCTGATGCCGACGGCTTGGGCATGGGTGACGGTTTGCATGTGTCCTCTGACTGATTTCAATTTTTGTGGTGGCTGGCCTGTGGGACTGAGGCGGGGGGCGTATGGTGGAATCTATCTTGCTCCGGCTTGGAGTCATGAAGCGTAAAAAATTGACTCCAAAAAAGTGCGACTAGGTGTTGCCCATCAAGAGGAGACGGCGCGCAATCGGGCATCGGGCGGCGGCAAATGGGCAGGTTGGGCAAGAAAAAATCACAACGCCCGGGCACTATACCTAGGGCCTGGACCGAATTCAAGCACTATATGTAGCGTTTTTGCGATCTGCGGCTCCTGCGGCGCCAAGCGACGGCGGCACGCCCGGGCGATGGCTTCTGTACGCCGCCGGCTGTCCATGCGTGGCGCTTGGTCACCTGATCGGCGCACAAGCCTTGCTAAATGTGAATCGGCAAGGGGCAGGCCAGCATTGATGCGGCTTGCGGCCCGATTTAATCGGCTGACCCGCATGTTCACGGCAGTCGGCCGCTGGTGCTGCGCCTGGCCGGGCGTGCCGGTGGCACCTCGGGCCGCGCCGCACGGGCGGTTTGGCCGATCAGGCGCTGGCTCACGGCCCCATCGGCGCGGGCGGAAAACACGAGGCAGGCAGGCCCAGGGCGTTGCGCAGTTGCAACCAGTCGAAGCCCGCTCCGGGGTCTAGCTTGCGCCCGGGCGCGACGTGCTCGTGCCCGGCCAGGTGCTCAATCGGGTAGGCTTGCAGCAGCGCAGCGCACAGGCTGCGCAGGGATTCGTACTGCCCGGGCTCAAAGTGCGAGCCCTCCAGCCCCTCGAGTTCGATCCCGATCGAGTCGTCGTTGCAGTTGCTGCGTCCGCGGTAGCTTGAAACGCCGGCATGCCAGGCTCTGTGCTGACAACTGACGAATTGCCAAAGGGCGCCGGTGCGTTCGATGAAAAAATGCGCCGAGACCTGCAGACCGCGGATCGACTCAAAGTAGGGATGAGCCTGCCAGTCGAGCTCGTTGGTAAACAGCTGCTGCACCTTGGCGCCGCCATACTGCCCCGGCGGCAAGCTGATGGAGTGGATGACGATCAGGTCGATTTGCGCCGCCTGCGGCCGCTGGCCAAAGTTGGGCGAATCCAGGCGCCGCGCGTGTCGGTACCAGCCCTGCTGCCAAAGCGCTGGGGTGCCCGCTGCATCCAAGGCCATCGCGGTTCACGAGCCTTCTTGGGCGCTTTGGTGCGCCTGGCTGCAGTACAGCCCCTGCTGCCCGCTCAGGGCTTCGGTGCGCGGCAGGTGCAAGCCGCAGTGGCGGCAGGCCACCATGTCGTCTGGCGCTTGTGGCGAGGGCGCTCGGCCCGCTTGCTTGCCGGGTTCGCGCCCCGGTGCCCTGCGCTTCATGGCTCGCCACCACCACAGCAGCGCCAGGGCCAGTACGATGAGCAGCAGATACTTCATGAGCGCTCAGCCCCTTTGCAGGACGACTTCGAGCACAAAGCGCGAACCCAGATAGCCCAGCAGCAGCAAACCGGCGCCCAGGTAGAGCACCCGCAGCGCCTGCCGGCCGCGCCAGCCACGCAGGCGACGCCCCAGCAGCAGGCCAGCAAAAATGAACCAGGCCAGTACCGAAAACGCGGTCTTGTGGTTCCACAGGGAGCCCGCTTTGCCGTCGTAGACCGTCTGGGCGAAGTAGGCGCCGGCCAGCAAGCTGGCCGTGAGCATCACGAAGCCGGCCTGCACGAAGCGAAAGGTCAGGCGCTCGAGGGCCAGCAGGGGCATGCCTTGCGGCGGCTCGGTCATCTCGCGCAAACGCCTTTCCGAGCGGGCCATCAGCCAGCCGTGCAGCACCGCCGCAGTGAACAGTCCGTAGGAGGCGATGCCCAGGGCCCAGTGCAGCGGTAGCCAGGCCGACCCGATCGCTGCGTAGCTCACGCCGGGAAAGTGCTGGGGCAACAGCACCGCCACCGTGCCCACGCCCGCCAGGGTAAAGCCCGAGCGCAGGTTGGGCAGCAATTCGTTTTCGATGGCGATCACGGCCAAGGCCAGCCAGACCGTCATGGACAGCGCCGGCGCAAAACCGAAGCGTGGTGGCTGCCCGAACAGCCCTTCGGCCAGGCTCAGTGCATGCAGCAGCCAAGCCAGGGCGAACACGCCTCGGCTGAGCCGCACACCCATGCCCGCGCTCCACAAGGCCAGCAGCAGATAGGCCAGCGCCGACGCGGTGGCTACCAGATAGGCCCAGGTGGGACTGACGGCTAGAATCATGTGCACAGTTTAGCCGTCCCTCACTTCGGCGCCGCGGCTTTTCAGCGGCGACTCGCCATGGCTTCAGCCCTCACCGACAAACTCTCCCGCCTCGTCAAGCAGTTGCGCGGGCAGGCCCGCATTACCGAGTCCAATGTGCAGGACATGCTGCGCGAGGTGCGCATGGCTCTGCTCGAGGCCGATGTCGCCTTGCCCGTGGTGCGCGACTTCATCGCGCGGGTCAAGGAAAAAGCGCTGGGCCAAGAGGTCTTGGGCTCGCTTTCGCCGGGCCAGGCGCTGGTGGGCATCGTCAACCGCGAGTTGGCCGCCACCATGGGCGAAGGCGTGGCCGACATCAACCTGGCGGTTCAGCCGCCGGCGGTGATCCTGATGGCTGGCCTGCAAGGCGCGGGCAAGACCACCACCACCGCCAAGCTGGCCAAGTACCTGATCGAAAAGCGCAAAAAGAAGGTGCTGACGGTCTCGGGCGACGTCTATCGGCCAGCGGCCATCGAGCAGCTCAAGACCGTCACCGCCCAGGCCGGCGCCCAGTGGTTTGCCAGCAGTGCCGATCAAAAGCCGGTGGACATTGCCCGTGCAGCGCTCGATTACGCCCGCAATCACTACTTTGATGTCTTGCTGGTCGACACCGCCGGCCGTCTGGCGATCGATGAAGCGCTGATGGCCGAGATCAAGGCCTTGCATGCCGAGCTCAAGCCGGTCGAAACCTTGTTTGTGGTCGATGCGATGCAGGGTCAAGACGCAATCAACACGGCCAGGGCTTTCAGCCAAGCGCTGCCCCTGACCGGCATTGTGCTGACCAAGCTCGACGGCGATGCCCGCGGCGGTGCAGCCCTGTCGGTGCGGCAGATCACGGGCGCGCCGATCAAATTCGCGGGCGTGTCAGAAAAAATTGACGGCCT
>CANHBU010000227.1 GCA_947458345.1 Comamonadaceae bacterium | reverse complement strand
TCAGCTCGAGCCTGTAGCCCGGCACCTCGCGCACATTGACAGTGCCCATGTGCAACTCGTTGATGAAGCGCACGATGTCGTCCATGCGGTTCGTACACACGCCGCTGGACAGCCCGTAGGCGGTCGAGTTGGCCATGGAGATGGCTTCATCAATATTGGCAAAGGTCAGGATGGGTGAGACCGGGCCGAAGGTTTCCTCGCGCACCACCGTCATTTCGGGGCGCACCCGGTCAATCACAGTGGGCGCATACAGTGCGCCCTGGCGCTCGTTGCCCACAAGCAGGCGCGCGCCCTGGGCGATGGCTTCGTTGACCCGGGCCTCAAACTGCCGGGCGGCGGCTTCGTCAATGACCGTTCCCATTTGGTTGCGGCGATCCATCGGGTCGCCATAGGTCCAGGCCCGCGTCTTGGCCACGACCTGTTCGGTGAACTCCGCAGCAACCTTTTCATGCACCAGCATGCGTTTGACCGCGGTGCAGCGCTGGCCCGAGTTCTTGTACGAGCCCTGCACCGCCAGATTCGAGGCCTCGTTCAGATCGGCGTCGTCCATCACGATCAGCGGGTCGTTGCCGCCGAGCTCGAGCACGATGCGCCGGTAGCCCGCCTTGGCAGCGATGTACTTGCCGATGGCCACGCCGCCGGTGAAGGTGATCAGGTCCACGTGGGGGTGGGTCAGCATCTCGTCGGCGATCTCGCGCGGATCGCCCGTGACGACCTGCAGCATGGGCTCGGGCAGGCCTGCCTCGTGGAGCAGCTGGGTCAGGTAGATTGCCGAGAAGGGCACCTTCTCCGAAGGCTTGAGCACCATGCGGTTGTTGGTGGCCACGCTCGGGATCACCTTGTGGGCGACCTGGTTCATCGGGTGGTTGAATGGCGTGATCGCGGTGATCACGCCCAGCAGCGGCGAGCGCTGCGTGTACACCCGACGCTGCTTGCCATGGTGGGTCAGGTCGCAGCTGAAAATCTGCCCGTCGTCCTTGAGCACTTCCTGCGCGCCAAACAGCAGCACATCGCTGACCCGCCCGGCCTCGTAGAGCGCGTCGTTGATCGAAAGGCCCGACTCGGCGGTGATCAGGCGGGCTATGTCGTCGACCCGCTCGCGCGCCAAGGCCGCGCAGCGGTTGAGGATGCCGGCGCGCTCGTAGCGGGTCAGCGTCGGCCGATAGGCATGTGCCCATTCGTAGGCTTGTCGGATTTCTTCAAGGGTGGCCTTGGGCACGGTCCCGATGCGCTGACCGCTGTACGGGTTGAGCACCTCAATGTGTCGCTCGCGCCCTGCGCCAACACACTGGCCCAGGAGTCTCATGGCATCGAGACGGTGCTGTTTGATAAAGGATGTGATGTCGCTCATGTCGGTACGGATTGGTGGGTGCTTGCGTGAGGTCGGGCTTGGGACGGCACTGCGGATCAATGGACCCAGTTCAGCACGAGATCGAAGGCGTCGAAGTTGCGCCAGCGGCGCTGACGGTCCAGCCCAGGCGTGGGCCGGTTGACGATCAGGGGCACCTTCTGCTCGCTGACCCCGCCGTGCGATCGCAGAGGGGCATCGAGTCCGCTCAGGTCATGGCGTGACTGGCTGGTACCCAGCACCGTGAAGCGCTCGGACACCACCACGAGATCGCCAATTCGATCGGCTGGCAATTCAAACCGCGCTGCAGCCTGCTCTCGCGTGAGCACCGACTCTAGGCCGGGCACCTGGGCCAAGCGCGTGCACGCCTGCTCGGCGGTGGTGCTCTCGGGCAGATACACCGTGGCGAAAGAACCCAGCGCGCCGTGGTGCACCACGTAGGGATCGGTGATGGGCAAGATGACCCGCGCCGATCCGGCACCGAGCCAGTCATCGAACCAGTCCTGCAGATAAATCACCTGGGGCTGGCCGTCCATGCCCACCTTGGCATTCATGCCGTGGTCGGCCGTCAGCGCGATCACGCAGCCCATGGCGTCGAGTTCGCCCAGGTAGCGGTCCATCATGGCGTAGAACTGGTTGGCGCCGTCGGTGCCCGGAGCATGCTTGTGCTGGATGTAATCGGTCGTTGACAGGTACATCACGTCGGGCCGACGGGTGCGCATCAGGGCAACCCCAGCGGCAAACACGAATTCGGACAACTCGGCGCTGTAGACGCTGGGCACCGGCATATTCACCAGCGACAGCACGTCGTCGATGCCGTTGTCTGACGTGGTGACCTGATCGGCTTTCTCGGACGAGAAACAGATGCCGCCCTTCATGCCGTGGCCCAGCAGTTTGCGCAGTTTGTCTTTTGCTGTGACGATGGCCACCGATTTACCCGCGTGCGACAGCGCCGCCAACAGCGTGGGCGCGCGCAGCCATTTGGGGTCGTTCATCATGACCTCGGTGCCGCTGGCGCTGTCGTAGAGAAAGTTGCCGCAGATGCCGTGCACGTTGGGCGGTGCGCCGGTCACGATGGACAGGTTGTTCGGGTTGGTGAAGGTGGGCACGACGCAGTCGGCAACCAGCCCCGTGCCCTGGGCGAGTACGCGCTTGAGCCAGGGCATGTGGCCACCGGCCACAGCCTGCCCCAGGTAGTCGGGCTCGCAGCCGTCGACGCAAACGACGACGACACTTTGGCGGGGCAGGGCGTAGCTTCGGTTGTTGACAGACAAGGTCATGGCAGATGCTTTCGAGAGGTCAGGCCGCTGGCCCTCAGTTGGGAGCGCCCGCGTGCTGCAGGCGGTAGTTGTGCAAGGTGCGCTCGCGGCTCATCAGCACATGCTGGCGCAGCAGAGAGCTGGCGCGCTCTGACTGTCCAGCGGCAATGGCGCGCAGCATGTCGCGGTGCTCGGCAATGCTGGTCAGCAGATGGCCCTGGTCGGCCAGGTTGCGCAGCCGAAACAGCGACAACTCACGAATGAGTTTGCGGTAGAGCGCTAGCAGTTTTTGGTTGCCGGCAAAGCCGACCATGCGCTCGTGAAAGGCTAAGTTGAGCTCGTAATAGCGCGCTTCCTGGTCGGCGGCCACGGCCGCCTGCATCTGCTCGACCAACTCTTCGAGCTCTGCGATTTGCGCGGGGCTGGCGTTTTGTGCCAGGCTTGCGCCCACATGGGCCTCCATCATGGCGCGCAGCTCGAAGATTTCGAGTGCCTCCTCGATCGGGATCTGCCGCACGAACACGCCCCGGTTCTTTTCTAGCTGCAGCAAGCCTGCCTCTTCGAGCACCCGGAAGGCCTCGCGCACCGGCCCGCGCGAGACGCCCAGGCGGTCGGCCAGAAAGGCCTCGGTCAGCTTGTCGCCCGGGCCGAGCTCGCCGGTGAAGATCATGCGCTCGATTTCCTGCTGCACGGCGCTGGCCAGACTGCTGGTGCGCAGCATGGCAATGGTCGACAGCGCCGAGGCCTGGAGCAGCGCGGTCGGGGCTGGGTCAGTAAATTGGCGCTCGGGCATGCGGGTATTGGACCACGGAATCGTTTATTGTCAACAATCAACAGAAAACAATTGACAAGCCTGCAGAGCTCGATTCCAATGGCCGACTCGATCTTGTCATCAAACCGACATGTTCGACCCCGAAAGTCGAGTGTTTGTTCAACCCTGTCAAAGGACTGCGTATGCACGCTCTTCGCAAAATCATGATCGCCGCCGCCGGCCTGGCCTTGGCCGCAACGGCCTGGGCGCAAAAAACACAGCTGCTCGTCTACACCGCGCTGGAGACCGATCAACTCAAGGCCTACCAAGAGGCCTTCAACAAGGTGCATCCGGACATCGAGATCAAATGGGTGCGCGACTCCACCGGCGTGATCACGGCCAAACTGCTGGCCGAGAAAAACAACCCGCAGGCCGATGCCGTGATGGGCGTGGCGGCCACCAGTCTGGCCTTGATGGACAAGCAGGGCATGCTGCAGCCCTATGCGCCGCTGAATCTGGACGCCATCATGAGCCAGTACCGCGACAAGAAAAATCCGCCGGCATGGTGGGGCATGGACGTCTGGGGTGCGACCATTTGCTTCAACACCGTCGAGGCCAAAAAGCGCAACATCCCAAAGCCCGAGACCTGGAAGGACCTGCTCAAGCCGGTCTACAAGGGCCAGGTCGTCATGCCCAACCCGGCCTCCAGCGGCACCGGCTACTTTGACGTGATCGCCTGGCTGACCCTGTTTGGCGACGACAAGGGCAAGGGCGGCGGCTGGAAGTACATGGACGGTCTGCACGAGAACATCGGCCAGTACACCCATTCGGGCTCCAAGCCCTGCAATATGGCGGCCAGCGGCGAGTACGTGGTGGGCATTTCCTTCGAATACCGGGCCAATGCCAACAAGGCGCGCGGCGCTCCGATCGACCTGGTCTTCCCCAAAGAGGGTTTGGGCTGGGATCTGGAGGCGTTTGCGATCCACAAGGGCACCAAGAAGCTCGATGCGGCCAAGAAGCTGGCCGACTGGGCTTCGAGCAAGGACGCGATGATTCTTTACGGCAAGAACTTTGCCATCACTGCGCAGCCTGGCGTGGCCCCGCCGCTGCCCAATGTTCCCAAGGACTATGAGTCGCGCCTGATCAAGCTCGACTTCAACTA
>CANHBU010000226.1 GCA_947458345.1 Comamonadaceae bacterium | reverse complement strand
GCAGCAGCGCCAGCATGGCCTGGTGGCCGCGATGCACGCCATCGAAGTTGCCGATGGTCAGTGCGCAGGGCTCAGTCAGGTCGCAATGCCGGTATCCGCGAAAGATTCTCATGGGCCGCCGATTATCCCTGCAGAGCCAGGGGCAGTCATCGATTCGCGTTATATTGGCAGGTGTGGGCGCACCGTGCGACCGTCTCCGGTCGCACGGTGGCCGTCGGTCTTTGTCTTGTCAGGAGTCTGGCTTGAAGGTCTTGAAGCTGTCCGCCCAGGGCTTGCCGCAGTCCTGGATCAGCCTGGAGCAGGCGGTGCTCCATTACGCCGCCGATGAGGTGCGCTGGGAGGCCGGTGGCCAGGTGGCGCTGTTTCGCGGCGGGCACAACGCCCGCACCGGAGAGCAGTCACAAATTGGGGTCAACAGCATCATCGGCACCCGCGGCGTGCCCAATATCAACCCGTTCGAGCTGCGTCCGGGTCTGACCAACAGCAAGCTTTTTGCCCGCGACCGCAACGTCTGCGCTTACTGCGGCGGGCATTTCCACGAGACCGAGCTCACGCGCGAGCACATCATCCCCTTTGCCCAAAACGGCGTCGACCACTGGATGAATGTGGTCACGGCCTGTCGCTCCTGCAACCACCGCAAGGGCAGCCGCACGCCTGAGCAGGCGCGCATGGCCTTGCTCTACGCGCCCTATGTGCCCAGCTTGTGGGAAGACTTCATCTTGCGCAACCGCCGCATCCTGGCCGATCAGATGGAGTTTCTGATGGCCCATGTCCCCAAGACGTCCAGGCTGATCGACTAAAGCGGCTGCTCGGTCAACAGGCCCACGTGCGGTGGCTAGGGTGCCGCTGCGATGGCGCTCAGGCAAACACGCCGGCTGTCTCCTGCATCCGCTGCGAGACCTCGCCGAGGTGGTGCAAGGTGTCGCCAAAAGTCATCTCCAGCTGGGTCAGCGACTTGAAGCAGTGGCTGACGATGTATTCGTCGGTCACCCCGATGCCGCCATGGAGTTGAACGGCCGACTGGCCGACCCAGCGCATCGCGCCGCCGAGCTGGTAGCGGGCACGGGCGATCGCTTGCCGGCGCTCCTGACTGGGCGCGTTGAGTTTGAGGCTGGCGTAGTAGCTCATGGAGCGGGCCAGCTCGAGCTGCATTTTCATATCGGCCACGCGATGGCGCAGGGCCTGAAAGCTGGCGATGGGCACGCCGAACTGTTTGCGCGTGTTCAGGTACTCGACCGTCAGGCCCAGCGTTAGCTCCATCAGGCCCACGGCTTGGGCGCAGACGCTGGCCGAACCGATGTCGGCCATAAGCTCCAGGGTCTGCAGGCCATCTGAGCTCACCAGCTGTGCCGGGCTTTGCTCAAAACGCACCTCGGCCGCACGCGCTCCATCTTGGGTCTGATAGCCCTGCGCCTGCACGCCTTTGGCCTGCCGCTCGATCAGCCACAGCCCCAGGGTCTGGCCAGCCATCGCGGGCACGATAAAGGCATCGGCGCGATCGCCGATCGGCACGAGGCTCTTATGGCCGCTGACGATCCACTGCCCACCCTCCAGATGGGCCTGCGTGCGGCACGCGTCGAGTCGGTAGCGCGCGCCGCGCTCGACATGGGCCAGCACCAACAGGGCCCGACCGTCTGCCAGGCGCGGCAGCCAGGCGCGCTGCAGCTCCGTGTCTTGGCCGGCTCGCTCGATCGCCTGGGCGGCCAGCCAGAGCGCCGCCAGCGGCTCGAGCACCATGCCGCGGCCCAGCTCCTCGAGCACCACCATGGCCTCGACGGGCCCCAGACCCAGGCCGCCGTAGTGCGCATCGATGCACAGGCCGCTCAGGCCGAGCTCGGCCAGCTCGCCATAGGCTGCAGCGTCATAGCCACCGGCGGCAACGATGGCGCGTCGCCGTTCAAAGCCATAGCCCTTGTCGACCCATTTGCGCACTGCGTCGCGCAGTTGCTCTTGCTCATCTGAAAAATCAAAGTCCATGTCAGCTCGCCTTTCAGCCCAGAACCGTTTGGGCCACGATGTTGCGCTGCACCTCGTTGGAGCCGCCGTAGATGGTGGTCTTGCGCAGGTTGAAGTAGTGGGCCGCCAGCGGTGCATTGGCCAGCACGCCGCCCGGGAAGTCGCCTTGCCAGCCGGCCTCCATGGCCTGCTCAATGAAGGGCAGGGCGAACGGTCCGGCCGCCTGCATCATCAGCTCGCTGTAGCGCTGCTGGATTTCGCTGCCGCGAATCTTGAGCAGGCCCGCAATGTCGAGGGAGTTTTTGCCAGATTTTTCGGCCGACAGCACGCGCAGCACCAACATTTCGAGGGCCACGATGTCAACTTCGAGCTTGGCGATTTCGTCTCGAAAACGGCTGTCCTCCCAAACCCCCTCGGTCTTGGCGATGCGTTTGAGCCGCTCGAGCTCCCGCTTGGAGCGGTTGACGTCGGCGATGTTGGTGCGCTCGTGGGCCAGCAAATACTTGGCATAGGTCCAGCCCTGGTTTTCCTCGCCCACCAGGTTGGCCAGCGGCACCTCGACGTTGTCGAACCAGACCTCGTTGACCTCGCACTGGCCATCGAGCAGCCGGATCGGCCGCACGGTGATGCCGGGCGACTTCATGTCGATGAGCAGGAAAGAGATGCCCGTTTGCGGCTTGCCAGTAGTGGAGGTGCGTACCAGGCAAAAGATCCAGTCGCCATACTGACCCAAGGTGGTCCAGGTCTTTTGCCCGTTGACCCGGTAGTGGTCGCCGTGGCGCTCGGCCCGTGTCTTGAGCGAGGCCAGGTCCGAGCCCGAGCCGGGCTCGCTGTAGCCCTGGCTCCACCAGACTTCGCCGCTGGCGATGCCGGGCAAAAAGCGCTGCTGCTGCTCGGCGTTGCCAAAGGCCATGATGACGGGAGCCACCATGACCGGCCCGAAGGGCACGATGCGCGGCGCGCCAGCCATGGCGCATTCTTCCTCGAACAGGTGCTTTTGCACGGCGCTCCAGCCGGGGCCGCCAAACTGCCTGGGCCAGCCATAACCGAGCCAGCCCTTGCGCCCCAGGATCTTGGCCCAGGCCTGCATGTCCTCGCGGCTCAGGTGCAGGGCGTTGTGCACCTTGTGGGCAATCTCGGGGGGCAGGTGCTGGCGCACCCACGCGCCGATGTCTTGCCGGAACTGTTCTTCTTGTGCGGTGAAGGCCAAGTCCATTGAAAAGTCTCTCGGGTGGTGTTGAAAGTCAGGGCCAAGCCGTGTTTTTAGCACGTCCCGCGCGGCTTGCGTCGGCCTGGACCCTCGCGGCCTCTAAACTGCCGCCATGTCATCTCGCGCCGACCGCAGGCCACGCCAGGCCATCGTGGTCCTCATCTCGGGGACCGGATCGAATTTACAGGCTCTGGTTGAGGCGGCTGCTGGGCAACAGTGGTCCCAAACGCTCGGGGCCGAGGTCGTGGCCGTCATCAGCAGCCGCGCTGACGCACCGGGCTTGGCCTTCGCCCGCGAGGCTGGCTTGGCCGCCGAGGTCCTCGATCACCGGTCTTTTGAAAGCCGCCAAGCCTACGACCAGGCCTTGATACAGTGCATCGATCGTCATCGGCCGGCGCTGGTGGTGCTGGCTGGATTCATGCGCATTCTCACGCCCGACTTTGTGCGGCGCTACGAGGGCAGGCTGGTCAACATCCACCCCTCCTTGCTGCCGGCCTTTCCCGGTCTGCACACCCACCGCCGCGCGATCGAAGCGCGGTGCCAGGTGGCCGGTGCCACCGTTCATCTGGTCACCGCCGAGCTCGACCATGGCCCGATTTTGGCGCAGGCTGTGGTGCCGGTGCTGCCGGACGACACCGAGCAGAGCCTGGCCGCGCGGGTGCTGTCACAAGAGCATCGCATTTATCCGCAGGCCATTGCGACTTTGCTGGCTCACCTTGCATCTGAGGGCGCCCAGTGCGGCCCCAGCGGGGCATGATGGCCCGGGCTTGACCCAACGGCCGGGCTCACATCCTGGTCTGAAAAACCAGCCCTGCGTGCTCGCGCAGCGCGTGGAATTTGACCTTGGGCCACTGCTGCTCCACCGCGCGCAGTGTCGCGCCGTGGTCGACCAGCAGGGTCGGCGCATCGACCGCATCGAGCGCGACGCGATGCGCATTGGCATCGATGAATTTCTTGAGCTCGTTGGCATCGTCCGAGGTGACCCAGCGCGCCAGGTTGAAGACGCTGGCGCTGATGCGGGCCTTGACGCCGTATTCGTGTTCGAGCCGGTGCGCCACCACCTCGAACTGCAGCTGGCCGACTGCGCCAAGCAGCAGCACCGAGCCGGCCACCGGCCGAAACACCTGGATCGCCCCTTCCTCGCCCAGCTGCGTCAGGCCCGCACGCAACTGTTTGCTGCGCAGCGGATCGGCCACCTCGACGCTGCGAAACATCTCAGGCGCAAAAAACGGCAGGCCGGTGAACTGCAGGGCCTCGCCTTCGGTGAGCGTGGCGCCCAGCTGCATCACGCCATGGTTGGGAATGCCGCGGATGTCGCCGGCGAAGGCGGTGTCGCGCAACTCGCGCCGCTGGCTCATGAAGCTG
>CANHBU010000225.1 GCA_947458345.1 Comamonadaceae bacterium | reverse complement strand
TGTCGAGCTGCTTTTTCTTGGCCTTCATGATGTTGGGCAGCGTCACATAGCGCGGCTCATTGAGGCGCAGGTCGGTGGTGACGATGGCCGGCAGGGTGAGCTCAAGGGTCTCGATGCCGCCGTCGACCTCGCGGCTGACGGTGGCCTTGCCCCCTTCGATGACCACCTTGGAGGCAAAGGTGGCTTGCGGCCAGCCCAGGAGCGCTGCGAGCATCTGGCCGGTCTGGTTGCAGTCGTCGTCGATGGCCTGCTTGCCCAGGATCACCAGGCCGGGCTGCTCCTTGTCGACCAGGGCCTTGAGCAGCTTGGCCACCGCCAGCGGCTGCAGCTCTTCGGCCGTCTCGACCAGAATGCCGCGATCGGCGCCGATGGCCATGGCCGTGCGCAGCGTCTCCTGGCACTGGGTCACGCCGCAGCTGACCGCAATGACCTCGGTGACCGCGCCCTTTTCTTTCAGCCGCGTGGCCTCTTCGACGGCAATTTCGTCAAAGGGGTTCATGCTCATCTTGACATTGGCAATGTCGACGCCGCTGCCGTCGGACTTGACGCGCACCTTGACGTTGTAGTCGACCACGCGCTTGACGGGTACCAGAACCTTCATGGGGTCTCCAGAAATAGTTGAAACAGCTTGCAGGCCACCGGGCTCAGCGCACGGGGCCAAGTTGACGTAACGTCAAGTCTTCCATTCTATGCCGCGACGCAGCAAAGCGCCGCATCTAGGGGGCTTGCGCGGGCCTTTGCATCAAGCGACCAGACACCGGAGCGACAAAAAGCACGGTCGTTCTTTTTCTTGTCGAATCATAGAAACATGTGCCCCGGTCGTCAAGGTGCTCACAAGCTTGACCCCACCGAGCCCTTGGCCATCGCACAAAAAAATTACGATTCGATCCAGACGAAACCGGCCACTCAAAGGACGGGCTGTAAAGTTTTCATCGACTTGAGGTTTGGGCCTAGGCGCAGGCTGGGCCAACGATGACGAATTTCGCCATGGTTTACCCTCGAGGAATCACCCACGAATCAAAAGTATATTGCTCCATTGGCCCCCCATCAGCAACCGGTCCAGCACAAGCCCCAGGAGTTCGAATGCGACTGCATCGCTTTGTTCATTGTTTGAGCCTGACCCTGGCTTGCATCACCGGCGCGCAGGCGCAGACGGCTTACCCACAAAAAACGGTCCGCATCGTGGTGCCCTTTGCACCTGGCGGGGCCTCGGACATCCTGGCCCGCGCACTGAGCACCAAGCTCAGCGAAAGCTTAGGGCAGTCTTTCGTCGTCGAAAACAGGCCGGGTGCGGGCGGCACCTTGGGCGCCGAGTCGGTGGCCAAATCGGCGCCCGACGGCTACACCCTGCTGCTGTCTGACGTCTCCGTTTTGACCATCGCGCCGCGCCTGTACCCCAAGCTCGGCTACACCGCAGAGCAGCTGGCACCCGTGGTCAACGTCGCCTCGTTCGCGCACATTCTGATTGCCTCGCCCAACAGCACGCTCAAGTCCTTTGGCGATGTGCTGTCTCAGGAAAAAGCCAAGCCGGGTCGCTTCAATTCTGCGTCTTCAGGCAACGGGACCAGCACGCACCTGACCATCGAGATGGTCAATGTTGCCGCTTCCACGCAAATCAAGCACGTCCCCTACAAAGGTGGCGGCGCCGCCCTGACCGATGTGATGAGCGGTCAAGTCGACCTGATGTTCATCGGTGCGCCTCCGGCCATGCCCTTGATTCGATCGGGCAAACTCAAGGCCTTGGCCGTGACCACTTCAAGCCGCATGTCCACCCTGCCCCAGGTGCCGACGCTGGCCGAGGCGGGTTTGCCCAAGTTCGAGTCGGTTGCAGCCCAAGGCATCTTTGCCCCCGCAGGCACACCGCGGGAGATCATCAACAAAATCAATGCCGAAGTGATCCGCATCATCCGCATGCCCGATGTCAGGGCCCGCTGGGATGTGATCGGTGCCGAGCCAGTCGACGACACCCCGCAGCAGTTTTCAAGCTGGGTCGCTTTGGAGCTGGACAAATGGGGCAAGGTGATCCAGTCCTCCGGCGCCAAGCCCGATTGACAGGCCATGGCTGACCTTCATTGGCAGGGCTATCGCCGCGCCGATGGCTCGGTGGGCGCGCGCAACGAACTGCTCGTGCTCTCCATTGCGGGGCTCACCGGGCCGACCGCCCGACGTGTGGCCGCAGCGCTGCCGCGCGCCAAATGCGTCACCATGCCCTTTGGCGGCGGCCTGCTCGGCGCCGATGCCCAGGCCCACAAGCGCTCGCTCATCGGCTTTGGGCTCAACCCCAACGTCGGCGCCGTGCTGCTGATCGGCAGCGACAAGCCCAAGCTGCAGGACATTGCCCAGGCCATCGGCGCCAGCGCAAAGCCGCTGGCAGCCCTGTGCCTCGACGACTGCGACCACGACGCCCTGACCCTGACCGATCGGGCCATCCGCGCCGGCGCGCAATTGCAGCTTGAAATCTCCCGGCTGCGAAGGCAGCGTGCGGCCCTGTCGGACCTGTGCGTCGGCCTCGAATGCGGGCGCTCAGACCCCAGCTCGGGCATGGTGGCCAACCCGCTGATCGGCTTGGTGGCCGACCGACTCGAGCAAGCGGGCGCACAGCTCATCTTTGGCGAGACCCTCGAATGGCTGGGCGCCGAGCATCTGCTGGCCAAGCGGGCGGCGAGCACGCAGGTCGCCACCGAGTTGGTCGCTGCCGTCGAGCGGCGCGAACAACTGGCCAAATCCAAAGGCGAGGATTTGCTGGGCAACAACCCGGGGCCCACCAATATCGCTGCAGGTTTGAGCACCATCGAAGAAAAGTCGCTGGGGGCCATTGCCAAGTCGGGCAGCGCGCCCATTGCCGGTGTTCTGGCACTGGCTCAGCGGCCCAGCGGCCCGGGCCTGTATGCCATGGACGCGAGCGCCTATTCGCCCGAATCGCTCTCGGGCTTTGTGTCGGCCGGCGCGCAGATGCTTCTTTTTTCAACCGGCGTGGGCAACAGCTACGTCAGTTTGCTGGCACCGACCCTGAAAATCAGCGCCAACCCGCGGGCCGCTCAAACCCTGATGCAGCAACTGGACTTTGACGCCAGCCCGGTTTTCGAAGGCCGCCTAAGTGCCAGCGATGCGGCCGATGCCTTGCTCAATCGCTTGCTCGATGTGGCCAGCGGCACCCTGACCTGGGGGGAAGTCTTGGGCGAAGGCGATGAAGTGGTGGCCCGCCTGGGGGAGGCTCTGTGAAAGACCCAATGGGCACAACGGCCACATCGGCGATATCGGCCACATCGGCCAAACCCTTGCCTCAAGACGAACCCGCCGGCGCGCTGGTGCTGCACCCCCACGATAACGTGGCCACCGCTTTGCGCGACTTGGTGCCGGGGCAAACCATCTGCTTGCAGGGGCCGTCGCAAATGCTTAAGGTTCAGGTGATGGAGCCCATCGCCTTGTGCCACAAGATCGCCTTGCAGGCGCTCGAGCCAGGCCAAAGTGCGCGCAAGTACGGCGAGGTGATTGGGACCGTTTCCCAAGCCATCGGCATGGGCTGCCATGTCCATGTGCACAACCTCAGAAGCGATCGCGCCCAGCTCAAGCCCCAGACCCGTTAGCCAGCACTCTTGACCGCATGCACCACCCGCTGCGGATAGGGGATTTCGATGCGGTGCTCGCGCAGGGCACGCAGCACCGCCAAGTTGATATCAGAGCGCAGATTGCCCTGTCCGTTTTCAGGGTCAATGATCCAGTAATTGAGCGTGAACTCTAGGCCGTCGGCGCCAAAGTTGCTCAGATGGGCCGCCGGAGCTGGCTCCTGCAGCACGCGCGCCTGCTGCCGCGCGGCGCCCTCCAGAAGTTGCATGACCTGATCGACATCGCTGCCATAGCCCACCGAGATGACCGTCGTCTGCACCACTTTGGGGTCGGTCAGAGACAGGTTTTCAATCCGGTTGCCGATGAACATCTCATTGGGCACGACCGACTCGCGGCCAGACAGCGACCGCACAATGGTGTAGCGGGCCTTGATGTCGGTGATGCGGCCCTCAAAGCCGTCAATGCGCACGTTGTCGCCAATGCGCACGCTGCGCTCGGCCAACATGACAAAGCCGCTGACATAGCTGGCGGCCAGTTTCTGCAAGCCCAGACCCACGCCGACGCCGACAGCGCCACCAAGGACCGAAAGCGCCGTCAGGTCAATCCCGACGGCCGTCAGACCCAGCAGCAGCCCGATGCCCACCAGGAGGGCGCGCACCGCATTGCTGACGGCCTTGCGCAAGGACAGATCGCCACCGCTGGCCGAGCGCAGCAGCCGCTCTTCAAGGGCCGACGAAATCCACAGCGAGACGATGAGCACGCCACCGGCGGTCAGGGCGCCGCCGAGCAGGTCGAGTGCGGTCAGGCGCGAGCCACCGACGCGCCAGGCAATGCTGTCAAGCTCGCCCAGCAGCAGCGGCAACAAACCGGTGATCCAAAGCACCACCGCCACCCAGGCGAGCCAGGAAATCGAGCCCTCAAGCCGACGCACCAGCGGCGCCTGCTTGACGGCGGCTTGCAAGACCTTC
>CANHBU010000224.1 GCA_947458345.1 Comamonadaceae bacterium | reverse complement strand
GGAGATGTACAAGGACGGCGTTGATCTAAGCACGATTCAGTGGGCTGCCCACTGAAACGATTTACCCGGCCGGTGCAAGAGGAAACAGACCATGGCATACAGCGACAAAGTAGTTGAACACTATGAGAACCCCCGCAATGTGGGCTCTTTCGACAAAGGTGATGACACGGTGGGCACCGGTATGGTGGGTGCGCCGGCCTGCGGCGACGTGATGAAGCTGCAGATCAAAGTCAATCCACAGACGGGCGTCATTGAAGATGCGCGTTTCAAGACCTACGGCTGCGGCTCGGCCATTGCATCGAGCTCCTTGGTCACCGAGTGGGTCAAGGGCAAGACCTTGGACGAGGCGGCAAGCATCAAGAACAGCGCCATCGCGCAGGAACTGGCTTTGCCGCCAGTGAAGATTCACTGCTCCATTTTGGCTGAGGACGCGATCAAGGCTGCCGTCAGCGATTACAAGCAGCGCCATGGCCAAACGGCCTGACGTGTTTTATTGCGCACCAGCGAGTCCCTTTCCATGTCTGTGACCCTCACCGACGCAGCCGCCCGCCACGTTGTCCGCTACATTTCGCGCCGTGGCAAGGGCGTTGGCATCCGTTTGGGGGTCAAAACCACGGGTTGCTCGGGCATGGCCTACAAGCTCGAATACGCCGACGAGGTGTCTGCCGAAGACGTGGTGTTCGAGGACAACGGCGTCAAGGTGCTGGTTGACCCCAAGAGCCTGGCCTATATCAACGGCACCGAGCTCGACTTTGTTCGAGAAGGCTTGAACGAGGGCTTTCGCTTCAACAATCCCAATGAGCGAGATCGCTGCGGCTGTGGCGAGTCTTTCCGCGTGTGAATCTGCAATCTGACGATTTCGAACTGTTCGGTTTGCAGCCCCAATTTGCGCAGGATCGAGCAGTCATCGACGAGCGCTGGAAGCAACTGCAGCGCCAGGCCCACCCGGACCGCTTTGCCGACCAGGGCGCGTCGGCCCAGCGACTGGCTCTCCAGTGGTCGGTGCGCATCAACGAGGCCCATCAGCGGCTCAAAGACCCACTTCGACGAGCCGCCTATTTGTGTCAGTTGCGCGGCGCTGCCATCGATGCGCATGACAACACCGCCATGCCTACCGAGTTTCTGGTCCAGCAAATCGAATGGCGTGAAGCCCTCGCGCAGGCGCAAGGCCTCCAGGCCCTGGAGGCGCTCGCCGAGCAGACCCACAGCCAGCGCGCGCAAGGGTTCGAGCAACTGGCCCACAGCCTCGATGTGACAGGCGATGTCCACCAGGCCGCCTCCTGGGTGCGCAGCCTGATGTTCATGGAACGCTTTTCGCAGGAGGTCGATGCGCGCATCGACCGCGTGGCCGTATGACAGCCCGCTCGCTTGCCTCTTTGACTTCGCTTTAACTGCTCAGCATGGCCCTTTTGCAAATCTCTGAGCCGGGTCAGGCGCCCGACCCGCATGCCAGGCGCATCGGCATCGGCATCGACCTGGGCACCACCCATTCATTGGTCGCTGCGGTTCGCCACGGCCTGGCCGAGTGCCTGCCCGATCCGTCTGGCCAGGTGATCTTGCCCAGCGTGGTGCGCTACCTCGAAGGCGGTGGCCGTCAGATCGGGCAAGAGGCCTTGGCCGCCCAGGTGGCCGATCCGGGCAACACCATCTCTTCGGTCAAGCGCCTGATGGGGCGCAGCCTGTCCGATCTGGCCGTGCGCCCGCCCTACGAGTTGATCGACAAGCCGGGCATGGTGGCCATCGCCACCCGGGCTGGCGAAAAAAGTCCGGTTGAAGTCAGTGCTGAAATCTTGGCCACGCTGCGTTACCGGGCCGAAGACACCTTCAATGCCGATATTGACGGAGCCGTCATCACGGTGCCCGCCTATTTTGACGATGCCCAGCGCCAGGCCACCAAAGACGCGGCCCAACTGGCCGGTCTGAATGTGCTTCGGCTGATCAACGAACCCACGGCCGCGGCCATTGCCTACGGTCTGGACAATGCCAGCGAGGGCTTGTTTGCGGTCTACGACCTCGGCGGCGGCACTTTTGACATCTCGATCTTGCGTCTGACCCGCGGCGTCTTTGAGGTGGTGGCCACGGGCGGCGATTCTGCGCTGGGCGGCGATGACTACGACCGCGCACTGGCACAAGCCATGGCCCAGCAGGCTGGTCTGGGCGCATTAGGTGCGCTTGGCGCATCGGCGCAGGCGGCCTTGTTGCGCCAGGCTCGTCTGGCCAAGGAGGCGCTGAGCGCCAGCCAGGCGGTGCAGGTCGAGCTCGAAGGCAGTCAGCACCGCTGGTCGCTCGATCGCGAGATGCTCATTGCGTGCACTGCAGCCCTGACCGAGCGCACCCTGGCCGCGGTGCGCCGCGTGCTGCGCGATGCGCGTTTGGCTCCGGCCGAGATCGCGGGCGTGGTCATGGTCGGTGGCTCGACCCGCATGCCGGCGGTGCAGCAGGCTGTACAAGCGTTTTTTGGCAAGCCGCCGCTCAACAACCTCAACCCCGACGAAGTGGTGGCCCTGGGCGCGGCCATATCGGCCAACCAACTGGTGGGCAATCGCGGCGGGGATGATCTGCTGCTGCTCGATGTCATTCCGCTCTCACTGGGCTTGGAAACCATGGGCGGTCTGGTTGAGCGCATCGTGCCGCGCAACCAAACGATTCCGACCGCCATGGCGCAGGACTTCACCACCTACCAAGATGGTCAGACCGCGCTGGCACTGCATGTGGTGCAGGGCGAGCGCGACCTGGTGGCCGACTGCCGCAGTCTGGCGCGCTTCGAATTGCGTGGCATCCCGCCCATGGCCGCCGGCGCCGCCCGCATTCGGGTCACCTTCACCGTCGATGCCGATGGGCTGCTGACCGTCGGCGCCCATGAGCAAGTCAGCGGCGTGCAGGCTCGCATTGATGTCAAGCCGTCCTATGGCCTGTCTGACGATGAAATTGCCCGCATGCTCACGGACAGTTTTGCCACCGCCGACCAAGATGTAAAGGCGCGGGCCCGGCTCGAGGCGCAGGTTGATGCCGATCGCATGATCTTGGCCACGCAAAGCGCGATGGCGGCCGATGCCGACCTGATCTCGGCCGATGAGCGCCAGGCCATCGAAGCGCTCATCGCAGCGCTGCAAGCGGTACGCGCCAGCCCCGATGCAGCAGCCATCGAGGCGGCCACCGAAGCCCTGGCCCAAGGGACCGAGGCCTTTGCGGCCCGCCGCATGAACAAGGGCATCACGCTGGCCTTGGCGGGCAAGAACATCGAATCGATCTAAACACCACCATGCCCATCATCAAGGTCTTGCCCCATCCCGAATACTGCCCGCAAGGCGCACAGATCAGTGCGCCGGCCGGCACCTCGATCTGCGAGGCCTTGCTCGACCACCACATCGAGATTGAGCACGCCTGCGACATGAGCTGCGCCTGCACCACCTGCCATGTGCTGGTGCGCGAGGGCTACAACTCTTTAAACGAGCCCGACGAAAACGAGGAAGACCTGCTCGATCGTGCCTGGGGTTTGGAGCCCCAGTCGCGGCTGAGCTGTCAGGCTATCGTGGCGCAGCAGGACCTGACGGTCGAGATCCCCAAGTACTCGATCAACCACGCCAAAGAAAACCACTGAAGGCTGGGGCAGGCCGACCAGGCAAGCCCAGCGGTGGCGATAATGGCCCGATGCGCCAAATCGTACTGGACACCGAAACCACCGGCCTTTCGGCAGAAACGGGCGACCGTATCATCGAAATCGGCTGCGTCGAGCTCGTGGCTCGCAAGCTCACCGGCAACAACCGCCATTTCTATCTCAACCCCGAGCGCGACAGCCACGAAGACGCGCTCAAGGTGCATGGCATCAGCAACGAGTTCTTGCGCGACAAGCCCAAGTTCTCGGCAGTCGCGCAGGAGTTAATCGACTACCTCAGCGGGGCCGAGCTCATCATTCACAACGCCCCCTTCGACGTTGGCTTTCTCAACAAAGAGCTCGAGCTGACTGGCCGACCGCCGCTGGCCAGCTTTGTCGGCGCCATCATCGACAGCCTGGTGATGGCCAAGCAGCTCTACCCGGGCAAGCGCAATTCGCTCGACGCCCTGTGCGATCGGCTCGAAGTCGACAACTCCAGCCGCACCCTGCACGGCGCCTTGCTCGATGCCGAACTGCTGGCCGACGTCTACATCAATCTCACGCGAGGGCAGAACAGCCTGGCGATGGACCTGGGCAGCAACGACAGCGACGAGCAGGCCTTGCAACTCATCGATTTGAGCGTCTTCGACCTGCCGGTCTTGCATGCCAATCCAGCCGAGCTCGGTGCCCATGAAGCCCTGCTGGCCGACCTGGACAAGGCCAGCAAGGGCAAGACCGTCTGGCGCACCTGGCCACCCGCCCCCTGAGCCCCCAATCGACCGCGCAAGCTGCGCTATAATTGCGGGCTTCGGGCGGTTAGCTCAGCGGTAGAGCACTGCATTCACACTGCAGGGGTCACATGTTCGATCCATGTACCGCCCACCAGAACAATCTTTTCGGCTTTCAATTCAACGCCATGTAGGGTTTCCTTCACACGGGTCTTAGGTTTTCT
>CANHBU010000223.1 GCA_947458345.1 Comamonadaceae bacterium | reverse complement strand
TGCGCAGGTGCAGGAGCTCGAGCACAAGCAGCGCCGGCAAGACGTGCTGGTCGACGACGAGCTGATCTTTGCCTTCTACGATGGCCAAGTGCCCGCCCAGATCCACAACGGCGCGGCTTTTGAACGCTGGTGGAAGGACGCCTCGCGTGCCCAGCCGCGCCTCTTGTTTCTCAGCCGCGAAGAGCTCATGCGCCACGAGGCGGCGGGCATCACCACCCAGGCCTTTCCTAGGACGGTGCGCCTGGGCGGCGTCGACTGCAGCGCCAGCTACCTGCACGAGCCCGGCGACCCCAAGGACGGTGTGACCGTGGACGTGCCGCTGTTTGTGCTCAACCAGGTCAGCCAGGAGCGCTGCGAGTGGCTGGTGCCCGGCATGCTCAAAGACAAGATCCAGGCCTTGCTTAAAAGCCTGCCGCAAAAGTCGCGCGGCCGCTTTGTGCCCCTGCCCGAAAGTGCCGCACGCCTGGCCGCCGAGCTGTCGGTTCCCGAAGTCTTTGGCGACGGCTCCCTGACAGATGCATTGCTCAAAACAGTGCGCCAGGAAACCAGCCTCGATGTCAAGCGCAACGACTTCAAGCTCGACATGCTCAGCGCGCATTTGTTTATGAACCTGCGCGTCGTCGACGAACACGGCCGTCAACTCGGCATGGGCCGCAACCTCGGCGCCTTGAGGGCCGAGTGGGGCAGCAAAGCCAGAGGCGCTTTCCAGGCCCTGGCTCAGCTCAAGGACCAATTGGGCTCAGAAAAACCGGAAAAATCGGGGTCAGACACCAATTCTCCCGCCCATTCCCCAGGGCTTAAGAAATTGGGGTCTGACCCCAATTTTTCAGCTCCGGGCACCAAGGCCTTAGCCCCAGCGCAGGTGCCTCGAAAGGGCGAGCAAAAGTACGCCGATTGGTCCTTTGGCGAGTTGCCCGAATTGATGGAAATTGGCAAGGGTGGCCAGACGCTGATCGGCTTTCCAGCCCTGGTCGACGTGGGCGATGCGGTCATGCTCGAGGTCTTTGATGAACCTGAACTGGCCGCCGCAAAACACCACAAAGGCCTCGGGCGGCTGTTTTCGCTGCAGATCAAGGACGCCCTCAAGTATCTGGAAAAGAACCTTCCCGATCTGCAAAAAATGTCGGTTGCCTATATGAGCCTGGGAACAGTCGATGAGCTCAAGACCCAGATCATCGAAGTGGCCGTGGCCCGGGCCTTTCTGCAAGAGCCGCTGCCTACCGATCAGGCGAGCTTTAAGAGGCGCGTGGAAGAGGGCAGGGGCCGCCTGACGCTCATTGCCCACGAGGTCGCTCGTCTGGCCAGCGCCATCCTCATTGAATACGCCACCGCCCTGCGCAAAGTCAAAGACACCAAAAACGCGCCTGATGCCACTGCCGATTGCGCCCAGCAGTTGCAGCGCCTGCTGCCCAAGACCTTTATGGCCACCACCGCCTGGCCGCAGCTGCAGCACTTTGCGCGCTACCTCAAGGCGATCACCTTGCGCCTGGACAAATTGCGCGCCGATCCCGCGCGCGACGCCCTGCGCCTGAGCGAGCTCAAAGCGCAGGAGCAGCGCTACTGGCGCCTGGTGGCCGAGCGCAAGGGCGTACAGGACGCGCGCATGCTTGAATTCAGATGGCTGCTCGAGGAGTTGCGCGTGAGCTTTTTTGCGCAGGAGCTCAGGACGCCTCAGCCGGTGAGCATCAAGCGGCTGGACAAGGCTTGGGGTCAGCTGAACCACTGAGGCCTTGCCGGCTGGCGGCGCCGCACACATGATGCTGCGCCGCTCCGGCCAGCGCTCAGGCTTGATACACGCTTGGCTCAGGCGGCGCGTGTTCCCCGCCCGGTTCGCCGCACGGTTCGCCGCACGGTTCGGTAGAGCGCCGGGCCGATCAGCAGGGCGGCAGCAATGGCCAGCAGACTTCCCGACAGTGGCCGCGTGAGGAAGGTGTCCCACTGCCCTTGGCTGATGGTCAGGGCCTGGCGCATGGACTGCTCGGCCATCGGAGCCAGGATCAGGCCCACGATCAGCGGTGCGGCCGGAAAGTCAAAGCGCTTCATGACATAGCCCACCAGGCCAAAGACGAAGAGCAGGCCGACATTGAACACCGAGTTGCCCGCGCCGTACACGCCGGCCACCGAAATCACGATGATGCCCGCATACAGCCAGGGCGGCGGAATCTTGAGCAGCTTGACCCACAGCCCCACCAGCGGCAAATTGAGCACCAGCAAGATCACGTTGCCAATGTACAGACTCTCGATCAAGGTCCAGACCAAGCTGCTTTGCGAGCTAAAGAGCTGCGGCCCGGTCTGTATGCCGTAGCCTTCAAAGGCCGAGAGCATGATGGCGGCGGTGGCTGAGGTCGGAATGCCCAGGGTCAGCAGGGGCATCAGCACGCCTGCGGCAGCCGCATTGTTGGCCGCCTCTGGGCCCGCCACGCCCTCGATTGCGCCGCGGCCAAATTCTTCCGGGTGGCGCGAGAGTTTTTTCTCGGTGTAGTACGACAGCAAGGTGGGCAGTTCGGCCCCGCCGGCCGGCAGCGCGCCAATGGGAAAGCCAAACAGGGCGCCGCGAATCCAGGCCTTCCAGGAGCGCGCCCAGTCGGCAGCGCTGAGCCAGAGGCTGCCGCTCATTTTCATCACCTCACCGGCCTTGGCCTGACGCCCCTGCCAGGCCAGGTAGAGCGCCTCGCCGACTGCAAACAGGCCGACCGCTGCCACCGTAACCTCGATGCCATCGAGCAACTCGGGCCGCCCGAAGGTAAAGCGCGGCTGCCCGGTTTGCAGGTCGATGCCCACCATGCCCAGCAGGAGGCCGGCCGAAAGGCTGATCAGACCTCGCAACAGCGAGCGGCCCAGCACGGCCGAGACGGCCACCAGCGAGAGCACCATCAGGCTGAAATACTCGGCTGGCCCAAAGGCCAGCGCCGCCTCGACCACCACCGGCGCGGCAAAGGTCAGGGCCAGCGTGCCAATGGTGCCCGCGATAAAACTGCCGATGGCAGCGGCGGCCAGGGCCTGACCGGCGCGCCCCCGCCGGGCCATCTGGTTGCCCTCGAGCGCGGTGACGACCGAGGCCGATTCGCCGGGTGTGTTGAGCAAGATCGAGGTGGTCGAGCCGCCATAGGCCGCGCCGTAGTAGATGCCCGCGAACATCACGAACATGCTGGTGGCCGGGACGTGATAGGTCAGCGGCAGCAGCAGCGCGATCGTGAGGGCCGGACCGATCCCCGGCAGCACACCAACCAAGGTGCCGACCAGGCAACCAACAAAGCCCCAAAGCAAGGTGGTGGGCTGCAGCGCGTTGGAAAAGCCTGCCAGCAGGGCGGAAAAAGCGTCCATGGCAACCTTGGCTTAGAGTCCGAGCGGCGCAAAGGCCGGCCCGAGCCCCACGCCGAGCAGGCGTGCAAAGACCAGCCAGAATACCGCGGCGATGGCGCCGCAGATCAGCAGTGATTTCAGGCCCAAGGGCGCGCCAAAAGCGCGGGCGATACACATGCCGCACAGGGTGGCCGGCAGCACGAAGCCCAAGGGTGCGACCAGCAGCATGAAAAGCGCGCCGCCGGCCAGCAAGCCGAGCAGGCGGCCCGTCGCGCCGGGCAGCGCCGCTTGCTCGGGGTCCAGGCTTTCGTCGCTCTGGCGCCCCCGCCAGGCGCTCAGGGCGTAGGCCGCGCTGGCCACCGACAGGCCGGCGACCACCCCGGCAGGCACCAAGCTGGCGCCGACGGCCATTTCCATCAGCGATTGCGGGATCACGCTGACTTGCCAGGCAGCCAGCGCGCAGATCAGCAGCAGCGCCAGTGCCACGCGCAGGGGCGTCATGCCAGGCCGAGCTCCTTCATCACCGCTTCGGTCTTGGTGATGTCTGAGGCCAGCTCGCGCTGGAACGGCAGCTCGGTCATGAAGACATCGGTCCACTTGCGCGTCTCGAGCTCCTTTTGCCAGGCGGGCGATTTGACGATGGCCGTGACCAGATTGATCAGGGCATCGCGCTGAGCCGCGTTGATGCCGGGGGCGGCAAAAACGCCGCGCCAGTTGGCCATGGTCACGTTCAGGCCCAGCTCGCTCATGGTCGGCACATTGACGCCCGGTATGCGGCGGCTGCCCGAGGTGGCCAGGGCGATCATGCGGCCGGCCTTGATTTGTTCCTCGAATTCGGAGTAACCGGAGATGCCGGCACTGACCTGGCCGCCCAAAATTGCCGCGTTGGCAGGTCCGCCCCCCGCAAAGGCCACGTAGGCGCCCTCTCGCGGGTTGCGCCCGAGGGCCTTGATCATCAGGCCCAAGATGAGGTGGTCGGTGCCACCGGCACTGCCGCCGGCCACCGAGACGGCCTTGGGGTTGGCCTTGATGGCGTCGGTCAGCTCCTTCCAGGACTTGATCTTGCCGTTGGCTGGCACCACCACCACCCCGGCTTCTTCCGTCAGCCTTGCAATGGGCGTGACGTCTTTCATCGTCACCGGGCTCTTGTTGGCGATGGCGGCCCCCACCATGACCGAGCCGCCGATCATCAAGCTGTTGCCCTGGCCCTTGCGCTGGTTGACAAAGCGCGGCAAACCCACCATGCCG
>CANHBU010000222.1 GCA_947458345.1 Comamonadaceae bacterium | reverse complement strand
CAGCAAGCAAGCGCCTGGTCGAGCCGATCCCACTTCCACGGCCGCTCAAAAATAGGCCACGCAGACGAGCAAGCATTCAGGCGGCGCCCCCCAACCTGGGGGCTAACGCTCGTCGCAAGGTCGCTCGCTTGCAACGAAGTGGAAATCGGCAAAGCCCGAGCGGGCAAAGGACTGGGTGTTGTCAGTGTCAGCCGTGATCGCGAGTTGAACCGCCTGCGCGTCCGGACCAAACAGCCGCACCACATCGCGGCGCACGTCCACCCGCTCCCAGACCCATCGCCCGGCGTCGCCGTCGCCGCTGCGCAGCACGATCATCTGGGCGCGATCGGTATAGGCGTTGGGGCGCGTGGTCCCAATGGGTTGACGACTGCCCCAAACATAGTTGACCGCCGCATCGGGCACATCTGGGCCCCAAATCGCACGCGCCAGCGCCAGCTGCGCGCGCAGGCCAAAACCGAGGGCAGACTCGGGCAGGCGCAGACTGAGGTAAACCCGCGCGGCATAGTCATCGCCATCGCGCCGGCGCATATCGGCCTGGCTCAAGCTCGCGCCAACGCGCCAACGCCAGCACAACACCGGTGTCGCGCTGAGGTCCACGCTGATGGGCCGCGCCAGCAGCGACATGCTGGCCTGCGAGGTGACCTCGACCGCCTTGACTCCGTCCCAAAGGGCAAACCTGAAGGTGTTGGGTCTCTGACCCGATTGCAGCCGGATCTCGCGCCAGGGCGCCAAGTTGGAATCGAATCGGCCCACCCACTGCGGGCCCAAGCTATCGGCAGGTGCCGTAGCGGCGGCGCTCTGAGCGCAAGCCGTCAAATTCAGGACGGACAGCAGCATCAGGCCCAACGCGGCGGCGTGCCGGGCCCAAGCCAACCGGTTGAGCCCTAGCGCATCCATACAAAACGGCGATCGAGCAGATCGGGATCGTCAAAGTGTCTGCGGCCCACAAAAGCCGTGGCATGGTGGCCCCATTGGCGCATGGCGCCGGCACTGGCAATGCCCATGGGCCAAAACAACCAACGCTCGCCGCGCTGCGTGCCGGGCACCAGGCCGTCTGGGCCGTACAGGCTGCGCCGCGGCGGATCCGCATTCGCGCCGACCACCGGCAGCGAGCGCAAGGCCTGCTCGCTGTCGACTTGATAGGTCGACGCACCGCCTGCGCTTGCACGGTTTCGGTCGGTCGCAAGCAAGCCCATCACGTCATGGCTGCCGCTAGACACCTGCACCACCAGGGTCTGCCCTGGCTGCAGCGCGGGCAAGTCGGCGGGTGCGAACAGCCACTCTTCATTCAGGGGCGCACCTGGCTTGGGCTTTAACGGCCGACCAGCAAAAAACAGGTGATAACAACCACAAGCATGCATGGTGTCGAGCGCCAACACCTGGCCGCGCTCGTCCAGGGTCAGCCGCACCACCAGGCCGTCCAAGTGGCCCGCCAACAGATCCAAGGGGCCGCTGGCGGGCCGCTGCGAGAACCACAGCGTGTAGACCAGTTGCACCAGCCATCGGCCGTCCAGTCGCGTTGCGGTGACCCGCTGATAGACCACGGGCTGGTTCGTGTCGATCTCGGGTGCTTGGCTGCCAGTGGCGCCGACCGCTCTTGGGGCCCAGAACAGGCTGCCCAATCGATCAAACGACCCGCGCGTTTCAATCGCGAAGTCCGGCGCATGCCAGGCCAGCCATGCTTGGGCCTGTGCATCGCTCCACAGCGGCAAATCCAGCGCATCGCGCTCAGTGGGCATGGGGCCAGGGTCTTGACGGGCCGGCGCCTGCCAAAGCGTCAAGGGCGGCGTTTTGCTCTGCCAAGCCTTCATCGCCGACACCTGTTGGTCTTGCCAGCGCTGCACGCCGGCAAAAAAAGGCAAGCGCGCCAGAGGGTACAGCCCTGCCGCGCGGCGCCAGATGCTGTAGCTCGAAGCAAACTCGGCGCGCTCCAGCAGCCGCTCTTGCAAAGCGCCCTGCAAGGCATCAAGACCTTGCTCGCGGCAGTGGTCGGTGCGCTCTAGCGCAGCGGCAGGGCTGACCACGCTCAAGCTTGCGAGCGCAGAAGCCGGCAAATTATGGATCTCAGCGGTGCGGGCAAGCCGGTCTTCTTGCGCCGCCCTCTGCAGCCATGCCTCGAAGGCCTGCGGCGAGAGCGCGGCCTCTGACCGCAAGGCGCTGAGCATGCGCGTGGTGCGCAAGCCGGCAAATCCCTCAATCAAAGCGGCCTGCGCATCGCGCACGCCCGCTTCTTGTACGGCCCGATCCAAGGCCTGCCACCACGCGCTGCACTGCGGCGTGAATGTTTGATGCGAATGCACTTGAAGCTGCGGGCCGGCGCAAGCCTGCAGCAGTGCCACCAGCGCGATGAGCCCGCCCAAACGCCAGGCCGCGCCGCGCCAGACGCGGACCAGAGCGCCAGCGTAGGCAAGCTCAAGCTTTGATGGACTCAAGGCGTTCATGCTGGCACTTTAAGCCAAAGTGCTCAGGAGGCCTGCAGAGCAGGTCCGGCAGACCACTCAAGCAGCTTTGAGCGCTGTGCGTTAGGATTTGCGGCATGTACTTCCTGGCGCCCCAATTGCTTTGGCTGCTGCTGATCGTGCCGGGCTTGGTGCTGCTCTACTTGTGGCTGCTTGGGCGCAAGAAGAAACTGGCGCTGCGCTACGCGAGCCTGGACATTGTCAAGCAGGCCATGGCCGGGGGGAGTTGGCGGCGCCATCTCCCGCCAACGCTGCTGCTGGTGGCCATCGGTCTGGCGCTGCTGGCGGCATCGCGCCCGCTGGCTGTCATCCCCCTGATCTCATCGAGCGCCACCATCATCTTGGCCATGGACGTGTCGCTGAGCATGCGCGCCACCGATGTCAAGCCCAACCGCTTGGTGGCCGCGCAGGAGGCCGCCAAAGCCTTCCTCCAGGAACTGCCGCCCGACATCAAGGTCGGCATCGTGACCTTTGCCGGCAGCACGCAACTGGTGCAGGCGCCCACGCTCAATCGCGAGAATCTGGTGGCCGCGATCGACCGGTTCCAAATGCAGCGTGGCACGGCCGTCGGCAATGCTATCGTGGTGTCTCTGGCCACGCTTTTCCCGGACGAAGGGATCGATTTAGGCGCGATGACTTTCGGCAGCCCTGCGGCCGGCAAGAGCCTGGACGACAAAAGCAAGCCCAAGAAAAAAGAGGTCCAGCCTGTTGCCCCTGGCTCCTATGAGTCAGCCGCGATCATCTTGCTGACCGACGGGCGGCGCACCACAGGCATCGATACCGAAGAGGCAGCCAAGATGGCGGCCGACCACGGCGTGCGCGTCTACGCGGTCGGGCTGGGCACGATCGACGGTGCAGTGCCGGCCTACGACAGCTGGACCGCCATTTACATGAAGCTCGACGAACCCAGCCTTCGTGCGATAGCCGAAAAAACGCAGGGCGAGTATTACTACGCCGGCGACGCCGAGGCGCTCAAGAAGGTCTACGCGCAGCTCAGCACCCGCGTGCAGGTCGAGAAAAAGGAGACCGAGCTGTCCGCCTTGCTGGCGCTGATAGCCGCCGGCCTGTCCATCGTGGGTGCGGCACTGTCGCTCTTGTGGTTCAACCGCATCGCATGAACCTTGATATCTTGGCCTGATCCAACTCGAATGGGCGTGACCCGCTCGAACCGAGTCACCGAGCAGGGGGCAATCCCCGTCTGAGCTCATGGGCTAGCCACTGGGCCATAAAGCCAGTCATCACCTGGCCGGCAGGAATCACCCCGCTTTGGCCCAGCAGCCCGTGAAACTGATCGTTCAGATGCAGCGCAGCCACGCGTACGCCTTCTTCATTCAGGCGCTCAGCATAGGCGCGGCCTTCATCACACAGCGGGTCATGGGCGACGGTCAACACCAGGGCCGGTGCAAGCCCCCGCAGGCTGGCGGCGCGCAGAGGTGAGGCCCGCCAGTCCAAACGGTGCTCGGCCTGCGGTGTGTATTGGGCAATAAACCAGTGCATGGTCTGGTCCGTCAGGAGTGCATCCCGTGTCACACGGCGGTAGGACGCGCAGCCAGCGGTCAGGTCAAGCACCGGATAGATCAGGGCCTGGCAACTGAGCGCCGGCACGGTGCCATCGCGCGCCATCAGGGCCAGCGCGGCTGCCAGGTTGCCGCCAGCGCTGTCGCCGGCCACGCCGAGGGCCTGCGTCGAGATCGCCCACCGATCTGCCTGCGCATGGAGCCAGCGCAGCGCGCAGGCTGCATCATCAAGCGCTGCTGGAAAGGGGTGCTCCGGGGCGAGTCGGTAATCGACGGCCACTACGCACAGCTGGGCCTGTCGGGCGATTTGCCGGCACAGCGCATCGTGTGTGTCGAGGTTGCCGATGGTCCAGCCGCCGCCATGCAGATAAAGCAGGCCTCCCACCGCACGTTTTGGGTCGGGCATCGCACCCTGGTAGATCCTCAGCCTAAGCGGGCCGCCAGGCCCCTCGATGACCTCTTCATGCACATCGAGCACTTCGCCACCCGGGCTTTGCAGTGCAGGGCAACTGGCGATATAGGCTTTGCGAGCCTGCTGCGGCGTCAGGGCCTCAAAGGGCGGATAGCCAGCCTGTCGGGCCAACT
>CANHBU010000221.1 GCA_947458345.1 Comamonadaceae bacterium | reverse complement strand
TGGCTTGCAAGGATAACCCGTGGGGCCCGGTTTGAGGCGGCCCCTAGCATGCACCGCCCCGAGGCTGAGGGCTTCGTCCGCAATGACGGGAATGGACTTTTGCAGACCTTCCCTCGGCCGACACGCTCGCGGCCTGACCGGCTCGGGGATCGGTACAGGGATTTTGGCCCTGCGATTGACAGGGCCTGAATTTCGGCCAAAATAGCACGATCGTTCGTTTTATTCCCCGGCCTTTGTGATCAGACTTTGTTGCCAGCCATGACTGAACCCAAACCAGACCCCAGTTCGCCCGAGCGCCCGGCTTGGCCGCAAGGCGTGCGGGCGCAGCCCAAGGGCCAGCAGACCAAGGCGGCCATTGTGGATGCGGCTTTGGCGCTGGCCGCTCAGGTGGGGCTTGAGGGCTTGTCCATCGGCGCTCTGGCCGAGGTGATGCACATGAGCAAGTCGGGCGTGTTTTCGCACTTCGGCTCGCGTGAGGAGTTGCAGATTTCGGTGGTGCACGAGTACTACCGGCGCTTTGACGAAGAGGTGTTCCGGCCCGCCCTGGCCGAGCCGCGCGGCCTGCCGCGCCTGCGCGCCCTGTTTGGCAACTGGATGAAGCGCGTTTCGCTGGAGTTGCAGTCGGGCTGCATTTTCATCAGTGGCGCAGTCGAGTTCGACGACCGGCCGGGCCCGGTGCGCGACGCGCTGGCCTCGACCGTGCAAGCTTGGCTGAGCGCCCTTTACCGCGCCATTGTGCTGGCCCGCAATGAGCAGCATTTGCGCGCCGATGCCGATGAGCGGCAGATCGCCTTCGAGATCCACGGTCTGATTTTGGCCCTGCATTACGAAAACCGGTTTCTGCACAACCCCGGATCGATCGATCGCGCCCTGCTGGCCTTCGAAAGCATCGTCGCGCGCTACGCCAGCGCGGCGCCTGCGCCCCGGCCGCTTGAGTCGGCGCGGCTTTGAGTTTTTTTATTCTCTTAAGGAGACACCATGCCCATTTACAGTCCGCCGCTGCGTGACATGCAGTTTGTCTTGCACGAGGTGCTGCAGGTCAGCCCAGCGCTGGCCCAGTTGCCGCCCCATGCCGAAGTCGACGCCGACACGATCAACGCAGTGCTGGAGGAGGCGGGTAAATTTGCCGCCGAGGTGGCGCTGCCGCTCAACCGGGTGGGCGACCAGCAGGGCTGCACGCTCGAGGCCAGCACGCACGAGGTCAAGACGCCCGAGGGCTTCAAGGCCGCCTACGCGCAGTATGTGCAAGGCGGCTGGCCGGCCTTGTCTTGCGACCCCCAGTACGGCGGCCAGGGCCTGCCCTTTGTGCTCAACAACTTCCTCTACGAGATGCTCAACTCGGCCAACCAGGCCTGGACCATGTATCCGGGCCTGTCGCACGGGGCCTACGAATGCTTGCACGCGCACGGCACGGCCGAGCAAAAGCGCCTGTATCTGCCCAAGCTGACCAGTGGCGAGTGGACCGGCACCATGTGCCTGACCGAGCCGCACTGCGGCACTGACTTGGGCCTGCTGCGCACTCGGGCCGAGCCGCAGGCCGATGGCAGTTACCGCCTGACGGGCAACAAGATCTTCATCAGCGCCGGCGAGCACGATCTGGCACCGAACATCGTGCACCTGGTGCTCGCCCGCCTGCCCGACGCGCCGGCCGGCAGCAAGGGCATCAGCTTGTTTGTGGTGCCCAAGTTTCATGTTCAGGCCGACGGTGGCGTGGGCGAGCGCAACGGCATCTACTGCGGCGGGCTCGAACACAAGATGGGCATCCACGGCAACGCCACCTGCCAGATGGTGCTCGATGGCGCCGTCGGCCAATTGGTGGGCCAGCCGCACAAGGGTCTGGCGGCCATGTTCGTGATGATGAATGCCGCCCGCCTGGGCGTGGGCAACCAGTCGCTGGGCCTGACCGAGGTGGCGTTTCAAAACGCTTTGGCCTATGCCAAAGACCGTGTTCAGATGCGCTCGCTCACCGGCCCCAAGGCCAAGGACAAACCGGCCGACCCCATCATCGTGCACCCCGATGTGCGCAAGATGCTGCTGACGGCCAAGGCCTATGCCGAAGGCGGCCGGGCGCTGTCGAGCTACTGCGCCTTGCTGCTCGACCAAGAGTTCAACCATCCCGATGAGAAAGTGCGCAAGGACGCGGCCGAGCTTTTGGCCCTGCTCACGCCCATCGTCAAGGCCTTTCTCACCGACAACGGCCACATCGCGACCAACGCCTGCCTGCAAGTCTTCGGTGGCCACGGCTTTATCAAAGAGTGGGGCATGGAGCAGTTCGTGCGCGACAACCGCATCAACATGATCTATGAGGGCACCAACACCATACAGTCGCTCGACCTGCTCGGGCGCAAGGTGCTGGGCAACAACGGCGCGACGCTGCGCAAGTTTGGCAAGCTCATTGCCGCGCTGGTCGAGGAGGAGGGCGTCAACGAGCAGATGGCCGAGTTCATCAATCCGCTGGCTTATTTGGGCGAGCAGATGACCAAGTTCACCACCGAGCTGGGCTTTCGGGCCTTTCAGAATGCCGACGAGGTCGGTGCCGCCGCGGTCGATTACCTGCGCGTGGCCGGGCATCTGGTGTTTGGCTATTTCTGGGCCCGCATGGCGCAGGTGGCGCTGCGCCAGATCGCAGCCGGCTCGAGCGACCCCTTCTACACCGCCAAGCTGCAAACAGCGCGCTTTTACTTTGCCAAGCTCTATCCTGAAACGGCCACCCTGATGCGCACCGCACGCAGCGGCAGCAAAGCCCTGATGGAAACCGACGCCGCCCTGGCCTGAAAGGACACGCCATGACACGCCTATTTTTTGCTGCGGCACTGCTGGCCGCAGGTCCCGCCTTGGCCCAGATGACGCCCGTGGGCCTTTGGCGCAGCATCGATGACAGCACCGGCCAAGCCAGGGCCGAGATTGCCATCAAGGACAACGGCCAGGGCGCTCTCAATGGCCGGGTCGAGCGCAGCCTTCAAGCGGCCCCAAGCCCCGAGCCCAACTGCAATTTGTGCACCGACGACCGCAAGGGCCAGCCCAAGATCGGGCTGGAGATCATCCGCGGCGCCAAGAAGGCCGGCGCTGAGCCCGTCTGGGAGGGGGGCACCATCCTCGACCCGGAAAACGGCAAGCTCTACAAGCTCAGGCTGGCGCCGCAAGACGGCGGCAAGACGCTGCACGTGCGCGGCTATATCGGACCCTTCTTCCGCACCCAGGTGTGGCAGCGGGTGCAATGAAGCAAGGACCTTCCATGAATCGATTCCATGTCAGGCAGGTGGCGGTGCTCGGTGCCGGCGTGATGGGTGCGCAAATTGCCGCTCATCTGGTCAACCTCAAAGTGCCGGTGCTGCTCTTCGATTTGCCCCAGGGTGAGGCCGCGGGCGCAAAAAGCGCCATTGCATTGCGCGCCATCGAGGGGCTTAAAAAACTCAAGCCGGCGCCCCTGGGCCTGGCTGAAGACGCGGCGCTGATCCGGCCGGCCAATTACGAGGAGCATTTGGATCTGCTCAAGGACTGCGATCTGGTGATTGAAGCGATTGCCGAACGCATGGACTGGAAGCTTGAGCTTTACCGCAAGATCGCACCGGCCTTGGCGCCGCATGCTTTGGTGGCCAGCAACACCTCGGGTCTGTCGATCACCACGCTGAGCCAGGGCTTGCCCGAGACCCTGCGGCCGCGTTTTTGCGGCATTCATTTCTTCAATCCGCCGCGCTATATGCAGCTCGTCGAGCTGATCGCCACCCCGGCCACCGAGCCGCAGGTGATGGAGCGGCTCGAGACTTTTGTCACCACCACACTGGGCAAGAGCGTCGTGCGCGCCAAGGACACGCCCAACTTCATCGCCAACCGCGTGGGCATCGCCGGCATGCTCGCGACGATGAAGTAGGCCGAGCGCTTCGGCCTGGGCTTCGACGTCGTCGATGACCTCACCGGCAAAAAGTTGGGCCGCGCCAGCTCCGGCACGTTTCGCACCGCCGACGTGGTGGGCCTGGACACCCTGGCCCATGTGATTGCCACCTTGCGCGAACACTGCACCGCGCCCGACGATCCTTTTGCTGCGCTCTACCAGACCCCGGCGGTGCTAAGCCGGCTGATCGATGACAAGCGTCTGGGGCAAAAAACCGGCGCGGGTTTTTACAAGAAAGTCGGTCGCGAAGTGCTGCGCCTGAACCCGGACACCCTGGACTATGTGAGCGGCGGGGCCAAGGCCGACGAGGTGGTCGGCCGCATGCTCAAAAAGCCGGCCCCCGAGCGGCTCAGACTGCTGCGCCATGCCCAGGGCGCCGAGCCCCGTTTCTTGTGGGCCATCTTGCGCGACCAGTTTCACTATGCGGCCGTTCACCTGCAGACCATTGCCGAGACCGCACGCGATGTGGACATGGCCATGCGCTGGGGCTTCGGCATGAAGCAGGGGCCCTTTGAGCTTTGGCAAGAGGCTGGTTGGCGTCAGGTGGCGCGCTGGATTCAGGAAGACATCGACGCCGGCCTGACGCTGTGCCAAGCGCCTTTACCGCAGTGGGTGTTCAAGGGCCCGGTCGACGAAGTCGGCGGCGTGCACACCGCCGAGGGCTCCTGGTCGCCGGCGCAGGGCCGGTTTGTGGCCCCGCTGCAGTT
>CANHBU010000220.1 GCA_947458345.1 Comamonadaceae bacterium | reverse complement strand
TTTGTTGCTCGCCAGCGATCTTTTGCTCGCGTCTGCTGTCTCTGTGTCAGGTAGCAGCTCTTTCGAGGCGGGCGGCGACCTGCTGGTCGCCAGCGGCTCGAACCTTACTGCGGCCGACCGCCTGACCTTGAAGGCCGATCTGGTTTCAATTGCTTCGACGGTGCAGTCCACCGGTCAGCAGCTCGCCGTGCAAGCGGTGTCGGCGCTTAACCTGGGCGCTCTGGGGCGACTGCAGTCGGCGGCCGACGCGAGCCTTGCGATGGCGGTCACGGGCGGTCAGCTCAACCTCAGCGCCGGTGGGGTGCTGTCTGCCGGCAGCGGCGGTTTGTCGATCAATGTCTCGGGCAACGCCAACTTGCTGGGTCAGTCGCTTAGCGCCGGCACGGTCGACATGGTCGCTGGCCGACTGCTCATGAACTCGGGCAGCGGCGCTGCGCGGGTCGAGGGCTCGATCAGCGCGTCGGGCGACGTGCGTTTGCAGTCGCTGGCCGATGTGGCCGTGGGCAGCATCGTGGCCACGGGGCGCAATGTCGCCCTTGTGGCGGGTAGCTCCATCACCGACGGTGAGGCGGCCGTCGACATCACCGCGGCCGCAATCTACCTGCAAAGCGGCACGGCCGGTGGCATTGCCAGCAGTGCAGATCGGCTCGAGACCTCGGTTGATCGCTTGGCCTTGAGCGTGGGCGCTTTGGGCGCTCATCTGCAGGAGAGCAACAGCGTCACGGTCGATACGGTGTCCGTGCAAGTGGCCCGCCTGGCGTTTGACGGGACGTCCAGCATTGTTGGCGGCGGCGGGCAGGACCTGATCGGTTCGAACAATGGCTCCATCAATCTGGTGGCCGGTGGCACGCTCACGCTCAAGGATGGCACCGATGTGGCGGGCCCGCCAGCGCAAGATAACACCGATGGAGCGGCCGTCAGGCTCAGTGGCACCGGGGCGCTGCGCTTGGAGGCCGGCAGCGTGGAGGTACTCAGCGACGTTGTGGGCGCAAGTGGAGCCCTCGTGCTTGAGGCGCAGACCGCAACGCTGACCATGGCGCCCGATGCGAGGGTCACAGGTTCCAATGTGAGCCTGAAGGCTGCGGGCGATGTCACGCTCGGACAGGTCAGCGGTCAGAACGTGAGCGTTGAGGCGGTCGCCGGCTCGATCTTGAAGGCTCAGGGCAGTGACCGCAACTTGACGGCCGCTCAGTTGCAGCTTCGAACCGGGCAGGGCGGGGGCGTGGGCACTGCGGCTGCGCCGCTGGACTCACAGGTTGGCTCGTTTGATGCCAACGTGGGCAGCGTTGGCTTGAATCTGCGACAGCCGACCGCGCTCAGCGCAGGCAGCCTGGTCAGCGCCGGTCCCGTAGCACTCACCGGCGGCGGCCCGGCCACGATTGCTGGCGATTTTTCCGCACCATCGCCGCAGGCGTTTGCTGCGCCGGTGACCGTGCGCAGCGCCAACGTGGATGTCGATGCACCGCTGACGGGCCAGCGCATCGATTTTCAGTTGCCCAGCTCGGGCTTGCTGCCGATGGTGATCGGCACACCCAAGGCGGGTGTCACGCCGGTGCCTGCCAGTTCGGCGGGCGCTCCGGTGGCGATTTTTCTGGATCAGACCGAGGTCGCCAACCTGCGCTTTGATGACATCGTGCTGGGCAGTTCGCTGGCCGGTCAGCAAATCTGGGTGCACACGGCAAGCGACAACCCAGCCGACAAGGTGAGCTTTGAAGGTCGGCTCACGCTCAATGCTCCGCAGGGCGAGACGCGCTTTACCGGTCTGGTTGAGGGCAAGGGCATGACGCTCAATGGGCGCGGTCAGACCACCTATTTCCAGGGCGTGGACATGCGTCAGACCGGCGATGTGACGATCACTGATGCCTTGGATGTCACCGCCAGTTCGATCCTCGAATTGGACGACCAATCGGGCAACCGCGTCTTGACCCTCAACGGCAACATCACCGTGAGGGCAGGGCAGACCTTGCAGCTGCTGGCCGATCAGATCGTCTTCAACCCTTTTCCCGGCACCGCCAGTGCCCGCATCGTGCTCGAGGCAGGCGCCACATTGGTGCTTGGCGCCGACAGCATCGTGCGCAATTCGGTGAGTTTTGACAGCGACGGCGGCCATCTGGTCCTTAGAGGCTCTCCTAGCGCAACCCCCGTGACCGGCGGTGGCTTGATGCAAGCCGATTTTGTGCCGCAGGTGCTGCAAGCCGACCAGATCGTCAGCTGGACCGGCTGGGCGCTCGATTGGCTCAATGCAGACTCCGATGCGGACGACGGCTTGCTGACGCTGACGCTCGGTGATGAAAAGGCCGACACGGTGGTCGCGAGCACAGACCTGTGGAATGGCCTGGACACGGGGGCGATCGTCTTGCGTGGCGCCACGGTGCACCTGGGCCAAAGCGGCGCGTCCGACTGGACCTTCAGCCGTGATGCCGTGGTGCGTGCAAGCGCGGGCGATGTGCGGCTGCATGTGGATGTGCAGGCTCAGGGCGATCTGACCCTGGCGTCGAATGCGGGTCAAGTTCAGATGGACGCGGGTGTGCGCATTGAAGGCGCCGGTTCGGTGGCCATTTTGGCTGCCACAGGAATCGATGTGGCCCAGGTCCAGGCCAGTCAGCGGCTCGATGTGTACAGCCCCGCTGGCCAGATCAAGGCGGTCGCGGCCCTTGGCAGCGGTCAAGCCCACTTGCAGGCGCCCTCGCTGTCTTTTCATGGCTATGGTTTGGCGATGCCCTTGGTGGAGCCGGTGGTGCTCGTTGTCGATGCACAAGCCCTGCAGGTGTCGGCACCCACGGGCGTGGCCTCGCGCGGCATGCTGGCCGATGGCAGCGTCTACTACCGCCTGGTCGATCGCCAAGGCGCTTTCCATCAGTTGCGCATCCTGGGCGATGCTCCGCAGCGGGTGATGGAGGCCCGCGCCGAATTGGTCAGCCAGTCCGAGCAGGCGGCGCAGGGGGTGAGCTTGTCCTTGCTGCGGCTCGAGCCGGTGAGTTTTGCCGCTTGGTCTACTTCGCTCGATCTTTTCAGAAGCGATAATCAGTCGTCCACTTCGCGCTATCTGGCCGGTGCCTCTGAGGCCTCAGTCAGCAGCTTTTCATTTATGGCGTCCGCGGCTGCAGGCCAGGACGATGAATTGGAGAGCATTGACTACGGCTACGATGGCAGCTCGCTCGATGCGGGTCTGGTGCTCTCGGCTGAGGGCGATTTACTGCGCAGCACCGGCCAGGCCGTTGCGCCTGCCAGCTGGTCGATGGAGGCCGGCGCCGTCTGATCGCGGCCTGGGCCGGGCAGGCCGCTTTTCGATTTTGACTTGTCTCGGAAATTGCTTCATGTTCAAGAAAATGGTTCCCGTCTCGCTGGAGCGGCATCAGCAAAAAAAGGTGCGTAGCACCGTGGGTTTTTCCTATGCATCGGATTTCCATATCGCCTACGTGACGATGCACGAATTTGCGCGTGCCTCGGCCGTCTATCCGATCGTGTTTCTCGAGGAGCCGACCCTCAAGGGTTTTCGACCGGTGGTTCTGATGGGACTGGAAAGCGGCGAAAACCTTTTTGTCGGCCAGCACGGATCCTGGAGTGCCTCCTACATTCCCGCCATGATCCGGCGTTATCCTTTTGCCTTGAGCAAGGGCGAGCAGGAAGGGCGCTTTGTGGTTTGCCTCGACGAGGAGAGCCCCTTGCTCAGCGAAACCGAGGGCGCGGCTCTCTTCGACGACAAAGGGCAGCCCACGCAGGTCATTGAGAACGTCAAACGCTATTTGTCTGAGCTCCAGCAAATGGATTTTGTGACCCAGGAATTCGTCAAGTTCCTGCAGAGCCACAAGCTGCTGACCTCTTTGAGCATGCGGGTCAACACCGCCTCGCAGGTCAAGAACATCACGGGCTGCTATGTGATCAACGAGGAGGAGCTCGACAAGCTTGGCGATGAGGTGTTCAAGCAGTTGCGCGAAAAGAAGTACTTGCCGGCTGTTTACGCCCATTTGTTGTCCATGCCGCAAATCGAGCGCCTGATCCAGCTGAAAAATGAGCGCGCCCGTGGCTCTGCCTCCCCCAAAACCTGAATCGGGCAGCCTGGCTGCGCGGCCAAGCCCTCTGTGCGTCAGGCCACTCCCGGCAGTGAGCTTGGTGCCGAGCCGCTTTTGTGATCGTCTGACTTTGGGGGCGGGCAAGCTATTGCTGATGGCGGTGGCCTTGAGTCTTGCGCCCTGGAGCGCTGCGGCCGAGACCGCGCGCAAGCCGGCGCCGCCGGGGCGTATTGAGTTGGCACCGGTGGAGTTTGCCCAGTTGCTGACCCTGCGCAACTTTGAGCTGACCTTTGGCCGTGAATCGGTCGAGGTCAGCCGTGCCTTGGCTCAGGCCGAGGCTGCGCTCTATGAGCCCCTGCTGTTTGGCAACACCAAGATCAATTCCATCGAGCGCCAGCGCACCATTGAGGAGAAGACCAGTAACTTTGCGGCGGCCACCCAAAACGTGCTCGAAGAAGATGGCAAAACCTTCGAGTTGGGGGTGCGTCAGCGCTTGCCCAGTGGTGGCGAGCTCAGCTTGAGCGCCCGCACGGTCATACGCAGCAGCAATGTGCTGGCCAAGGCGGGCACCGACTCTCACGTCAATTCC
>CANHBU010000219.1 GCA_947458345.1 Comamonadaceae bacterium | reverse complement strand
GGCTCGGCCAACTCTTCGTAGGTATCGACATCTTCACGCTTGACCCGGGCTTTGTCATACACCACGACCCGGGCTCGGGTGGACAGGCCAAACCAGGCCACGCCGTCAGAACTGGGGACCGCCCGCAGCTGGGCCGGCACGGCCGCTTCGAGCACTGCCGACTTGATCGGCCGGAACAGACCGTCGGCCTGTCCTTTGCCCAGGCGTGCTGCGTCGACGAGCAAGATGACATCGGCCGGTGAAGCGCTGCCCTCGGCCTTCAGGCGCGCCAAAATGCCTGCATCGTCGGCATCGACCCGGTTGATTTTGATGCCGGTGGCTTTTGTGAATTGGCTGTAGAGCGCTTCATCGGTCTGGTAGTGGCGGGCAGAATAGAGGTTGAGCTCGTTCGATTGAGCGCAGGCCAAGGTCGTGATCAGACCGGCCGATGCGGCCAGCAGCGTTTCCTTGATGAAACAGGACATGCTTGTTCCTTGTTTAAGGCAGATTCCAGGCGAATTTTAATGCAAACGAGAATTATTATCAACTGGATTACCCCACTGATGCCAAAGACGGTGCACAAAGATGACGCCCCGGGAGCGCTCGCCTGGGCGCGCTGGCGCCTGGGCGCGCTTGTGGCGGCTGCGTTGCTGGCAGGCTGCACCAGCACGCCCAAAGTCGAGCAGGCCCCCGTGCAGGTGGCTTCAAGCCTGCCCGCTGCGGAGCCGGCGCCCAAGAGGGCGCCGCGCATAGGCTTGGCGCTCGGTGGGGGCGCTGCCAAGGGCTTTGCCCATGTGGGCGTGATTGCTGTTTTGGAGCAGGCAGGGATCGAGCCGTCCTTGGTGGTTGGCACTTCTGCGGGCAGCCTTGTGGCGGCGTTTTATGCCAGCGGCATGAGCGCCGCGCAATTGCAGGCGACTGCCATGCGCATGGAGGAGGTCACTTTGGCCGACTGGATGGTGCCCCTGATCAACCGGGGTTTGTTCAGAGGTGAGGCGCTGGCGCGTTTTGTCAATGACGCCGTGGCCAGCCGCCCGATCGAAGACATGCGGCTGCCCTTGGGGGTGGTGGCGGCAGATTTGGCCAACGGGCAGCCGGTCTTGTTTCGGCGCGGCAACACCGGTACGGCCGTTCGCGCCTCCAGCGCGGTTCCGGCAATTTTTCAGCCGGTGCGCATTGGGGGGCGCGATTTTGTCGACGGAGGCCTGGTCGCACCGGTGCCGGTGCAGTTTGCCCGCCAAATGGGGGCCGAGTTCGTGATCGCCGTCGACATTTCGCAGGCGCCTGAAGGCCAGCCGGCCGGAGACACGCTGCAGATTCTGATGCAGACCTTCAACATCATGGGCCAAGCGATCAATCAGCATGAGCTCAAGCAGGCCGATGTGCTGATTCGCCCCTCGCTGGTGGGTTTACGCAGCGCAGATTTCTCGGCGCGCCAGCGTGCCATTGATGCCGGCAAGGCGGCGATGCTGGCGGCCCTGCCCGAACTGCGCGCCAAACTTGAGGCTGCTGGCCGCTGAGCGGGCATCGCCCATAAAAAAAGCCCGGCCTAAGCCGGGCTTTGAACGGGTCTCTGAAACCACTTCCACTCAGACCCGAGGAGACAATCTGTTCAGGCAGATGCCCCGCACTCGGGTCGGCGGGGCAGGTGAGCGATCAGCGCTTCTTGCTGGCGGTCTTGGTGGCATTGACGGCGGTCGTGCTGACCGCAGCGAAGTTGGCTTCGGCCATGTCGGCGGCCTGCTTGACGGCTTTTTGCACCGACTCGAAGGCGTTGGTGGCGGCCGACACGGTGCCTTTCATCAGGGCAACGGCGGTTTCCGAGCCGGCCGGTGCGTTCTTGGCGGCGCTGTCAACGAGGTTGACAAACTTGGCCTGCACGTCAGCGGTGTGGCTCTCGACGGCCTTGGAAAACTCGGCAGTGGTGCCGCTGGCGATGTCGTACAGGTGGCGGCTGTAGGCTGCAGCCTTCTCAGCCAGAGGCTGCATCAGGCTCGCTTGCAGGGCCAGCAGCTCCTGTGCGTCCTTGACGCCCATCACCGCTTGGGTGTGGTTGGCCGTCTCGGCCAATGCGGCCTTGGAAGCCTGGACATTGAGCTCGACGAGCTTTTCCATGCCCTCGAAAGCCTTGTGGGTCAGGCCGAACAGGGTGTCGATGGAAGCTTTCTGGGAAGCCACAACTTGGTCAACGGTCAGCATTTCTATACTCCTTGAGGTCGGTTAAACAAATCACTCGCAGTGTGCGGCGCCGCTTCAATTGCTGCACTGCACCATGGGTTCAAGTATAGGGTCGCAACGAGGCATAGCAAGTGGGTTTTGCTGCATTGCATCATTTCTAGACGTGGCGCTCTAGATTTTCCTTCGCCGACAATCGCAGCCCCGCCCATTTCGAACCGACCGAGCGCCTTGCCGTGCATGCCTTCTACGCTGACCAGTACGTGCTGCCACTGCCTGCTGGCCATCGATTCCCGATGGCCAAGTACGCTCGGCTGCGTGAGCGGCTGGTGCAGGTCCTGCCCGAGGTCCAGCTATCCCCGCCGCCGTCAGCCAGCGACGGTGAGCTGGCTTTGGCGCATGACCCTGCCTACATTCAGGCAGTGGCCAGCGGCAGCCTGAGTGCGCAGCGGCAGCGAGAAATTGGCTTTCCCTGGTCGCCGCAGATGGTCGAACGCTCTCGTCGATCGACTGGCGCCACGATTGCGGCGGCCCGTCTGGCCCTGGACGCTGCGTCCGAGCGCCAAGCCCTGCGGCAGGGCGTGGCTGGCAATCTTGCGGGTGGCACGCACCATGCCAGCGCTGACAAGGGCGCAGGCTTTTGTGTGTTCAACGACGTGGCGGTGGCGGCCCGCCTCATGCAGGCCGAATGGTCCCGCCTGCATGGGCCGCGGCGGCCGCTGCAGGTGGCGGTGATCGATCTCGATGTGCACCAGGGCAACGGCACCGCCAGCATTTTTGCCGCCGATCCCTCGGTGTTTACGCTCTCCCTGCATGGAGAAAAGAATTTTCCCTTCCGCAAGGAAGCCGGCGATCTGGATATTGATTTGCCCGACGGCTGCGGCGATGTGGCCTATCTGGAGGCGCTTGAGCATGCCCTGGCCGAACTCGAGCGGCGCTTCGAGGCGGGCCTGATTTTTTACTTGGCCGGGGCCGATCCGCACGAGGGCGATCGGCTGGGCCGGCTCAAGCTGAGCTACGACGGTCTTCAGGCGCGAGACCGCCGGGTCTTCGATTGGGCCTGGCAGCGCCGCATTCCCCTGGCCTTCGTGATGGCGGGGGGCTATGGGCACGATATTGAGACCTCGGTGCAGGTGCAGCTCAATACCTGGTGCGTCGCTTTCGAGTACTGGCGACGCTGGCAAGCCATCTGATCTGCGTCCCCGATGGCCCGGCTTGGGCCTTGGCCACCCGCGGCTGGCAAAATCGCGTCTTTTCGGTTTGCCTTCTTTTGCCGGGTAAACCATGTTTGCATGACCGATCCATCCCGTCCTTTGCCCGAGCCCCGAAGCGCCTACCGCGTGCTAAGACCGATCAGCACCCGTTGGTCTGACAACGATGTCTACGGCCACGTCAACAATGTCGTCTACTACAGCTGGTTTGACACCGCCGTCAATGGCCATCTGATAGAGCAGGGCGTGCTCGATATCCACGCGGGCGATCTGATTGGCCTGGTGGTGCAGACGCAGTGCCACTATTTCTCGCCCCTGGCCTATCCGCAGCCAGTTTTGGCTGGCGTGCGGGTGGGCCATTTGGGCACCTCGAGCGTGCGTTACGAAGTGGCGCTGTTTGCTGGTGATGCAGGCGCGGATGCCCTGTGCGCCGCGCGCGGGCATTTCGTGCATGTTTACGTCGACCGGCACACCCGCCGGCCTCGGCCTCTGCCGCCGCCTTTTCTTGCTGTTCTGGAGAAGCTCAAGTGAGTTCAAACCCCCTGCCTTTGGACCGTCCTGCCCCGGATGTCGACGCCGCAATCGCCAGTCGCACGTCGATTCGCGCTTTTCTGGATCGCCCGGTCGAGCGCCACAAGATCGAGCATGTCTTGCAGTTGGCCAGCCGGGCGCCATCGGGCACCAACACGCAGCCCTGGCGCGTGTATGTGCTGCAAGGCGCGAGTCGGCAAATACTGGTCGATCGCGTGTGCGCAGCGCACGATGCAATCCGTGACAAGCCCGAGTTGGCCCAGCAGTACAAGGAGGCGTACGACTATTACCCGAGCCAATGGAAGGATCCCTATCTTGCGCGCCGCCGCGAAAATGGGTGGGGTTTGTATGGCCTTTTGGGCATCGAGCGCGGCCAGAAGGACAAGATGCACGCTCAGCACCAGCGCAATTTCCGGTTTTTTGACGCGCCTGTCGGCCTGATCTTCACGATTGATCAAGCGCTTGGCCGCGGCAGTTTGCTCGATTACGGCATGTTTTTGCAAAACGTCATGCTCGGCGCGCGCGCACAAGGCCTGCACACCTGCCCGCAGGCTGCCTGGAATGACTATCACAGCATCGTGCTGCCGCATATTGGCGCTGGCGCCGACGAAATGATGGTGTGCGGCATGTCGCTGGGCTATGCGGACCCCGACGCGCAGGTCAACCGCTTTTACACGCCCCGCGATCCAATCGCCGCTGCCACGCACT
>CANHBU010000218.1 GCA_947458345.1 Comamonadaceae bacterium | reverse complement strand
TGTCATCCGGATTGCTGGTGACCAGACCCACCGCAAAGGCAGCGTCGGCATCCAGCGGCTTGCCGGCCTGGGCGCGCACGGCGTCCAGCGCGGGCTGCTCGTTGTAGAAGCGCCGCTGCAGGCGACTCTGGCCGGTGATCATCGGGTACAGGCCGAAGTTGGTGTCACCCACCATGATCTTCGGTGCGTTCGCCGCGTCATCGGGCAGCGCCAGATGGTAGATACGGTCGCAGGCCAGGGCCAGCTCCAGGAAGGAGCCGACAAAGCACGAGCCCGATTCGATCAGCGCAAACAGGCTGCGCGAAGACACATCCAAGCGGCTGAAGGTGCGGCGCAGATAGCCTATGGTCTGGCGTACCAGCCAGTGGTCCTGGTTGGCCATCAGAAAGGCGTCCATGGCCAGCACCGCCTGCGCCTCGCCCGAGGTCTTGATCAGCCACAGGCCAATGTCGAGCTCGTTGGTGCGCATGTGCAAGATCGCGTCTTCCAACTCGCGCGCCAGGGCCAGCGGGAACCACTGGTCGCCCAGGGCCTGGGCCGCAGCCATATCAGCCGGTTGCGCGCCGCTGGGGCTTTTGACCACAAAGGTGGCCAAGCGCTTGGTGCGGTCGATCTCGACCGCCACATGGCTGTAACGGATGGCGTCGGCCTCCACGCTGCGCTCGAGCGGCGTGAGTGCCACGCCCTGAGCGCTGCCCGGACGCTGGCTCTTGGCGGCCAGCGCCAGGGCCCGCTCCTTGACCTTCTCGCCAAACACCGCAGGCTTGGCGATCGCGTCGACCAAGCGCCAGTCCACCGCCTTCTGTCCGCGCACGCCCTCCACACTGGTGCAGAAGATATCGGCCAAATCGTGGCGTACCTTGCGCTTGTCGGTCACCCGGGTCAGACCGCCGGTGCCGGGCAGCACGCCCAAGAGCGGCACCTCGGGCAGGCTAACTGCGCTGGAGCGATCATCGACCAACAGGATCTCGTCGCAGGCCAGGGCCAACTCGTAGCCGCCGCCGGCGCAGGCGCCGTTGACCGCCGCCAGAAACTTCAGGCCCTCATGCTCGGAGGAATCTTCCAGACCGTTGCGGGTCTCGTTGGTGAACTTGCAGAAGTTCACTTTCCAGGCGTGGCTGGAGACGCCGAGCATGAAGATGTTGGCGCCGGAGCAAAACACCTTGTCCTTGGCGCTGGTCACCACCACGGTCTTGACTTCAGGGTGCTCGAAACGAATGCGGTTGACCGCATCGTTGAGCTCGACGTCCACGCCCAGGTCATAAGAGTTGAGCTTGAGTTTGTAGCCTGGACGCAGGCCGGCGTTCTCGTCGATGTCAATCTTCAGGGTGGCAATCGGGCCTTCGAAGCCGAGCTTGACATGGCGGTATTGCTCGGGGGCAGTGCGGTAGTCGACTTGGGGGGCGCTCATGGTCTTGTCTCCTGGGGTCAAGGGTCTTGCAAAAAAGTGCATTCCTGGATTCGATGTGACGCATGATACTGCATCAAACAGAGACGTCAAGCACTTTTTTGCATGTTTTGAACCTCGGCCTGATTTTTTTCGCCTTCGGGCAGCCCCAAGGCCTGCCGCACCATCTGCCTGAGCAAATCGAAAGTCGTGCCCAGGGGCTGACTGCTGGTGTCCAGGCGCAGCTGCGCCTTGGAATAAAAGGCCGCCCGCCCGGCCAAAATGCCGCGCAGGTCTTCCATCGCTTCCCGGCTCGCCGCCATCGGGCGCATATCGCCCTGCGCCACGACACGCTGCATATGGTCTTGCGGGTCGGCTTGCAGCCAAACGGTGGTGCAGTGGTTGAGCAAGAAGTTGAAGGTGGCCGGGTCTGACACCAGACCGCCGGGGGTGGCAATGACCGCCTCAGGGTAGATTTGTATCGCCTCTTCGAGCGCCCGACGCTCGTAGCGCCGGTAGGCGTTTTGACCGTAAAGCGCCTGAATCTCCGAGACGCTGCAGCCGGCGAATTTCTCGATCTCACGGCTCAACTCCACAAATGGACAGCCCAGGTCATCAGCCAGCAGTTGCCCCAAGGTGGACTTGCCGGCGCCACGCAGGCCAATGAGCGCCACGCAGCTCTTGCGCGCCCCGTCAGGCCCGCCGCTGCCCAGCAACTGTCCGATCGCCAGGCGCACCCGCCGCAGCTCGGCCTCATCGCGCCCGGAGAGCAACTCGCGGATAAAAAGCCACTCAGGTGAAGAAGTGCTCACATCTCCGATTAGCTCGGCCAAAGCGCATTGCAGCGCGTCTGCGACCTGCAGCAGCACCAGGATGGAGGCATTGCCCTCGCCATACTCGAGGTTGGCCAGGTGCCGCTCCGACACATCGGCCGCCTGCGACAGAGCCTTGCGCGTCATGCCCCGGCGCGAGCGCAGGCCGCGAACCCGCTCGCCCAGAGCGACCAAGAAAGGATTTTTAGCACCGGCTGCACCGGGCGCAGAATCCACCGCTCCCAAGGAGCCCTCAAAAACAGGGGTTAACCCTGATTTTTGCAATATAGTGCTTGACATGCCCAATTCCCGGATCTATCGTTCATGTGCGCACAATAATTCATATCCGCGATCTTGGCAAGCGCCCTGCCGCCAAGACCCATCCGCCCCGAGGGACCGATGACACCCGACCAATTTCGACTGCAACTTGCCGAGCTGAGCGCGCAAATCGCCGGCCGCGCGCTCAATACCGAGCTCGATCAATGGCTCAACACCGAACACGGCCCGCACAGCGCCACTTATGCCGCGCTGCGCGCCAGCTGCGAGGCGGGTGTGGCGCAGGGCTGGCTGGCCAACCGCGAAGGTGGCGGCCTGAAGTGGGGCCGCATCTTCAAGCCCGCTGATGATCTGAACGGCTTTTCGGTCGACGTGGTCGACATGAAAGACATTGCCGGCCCGCACCACACGCATCCGCAAGGCGAAATCGACCTGATCATGCCGATAGACGAGGCCGCCACCTTTGACGGCCGCGGCGCCGGCTGGCTGGTCTGCCCACCCGGCAGCGCGCATTGCCCCACCGTGGCCCAGGGCCGGGCGCTGGTGCTCTACCTGCTGCCGCAGGGGCGCATCGAATTTACCGCGACGCCGACCTGAGACGGACTGTTGCCCTCGCCGCGCGCTGCGGCCCACCGAAAAAGGACACCCCATGACTGAACGACTTGCCAATCACGTGTGCGGCCGCTGGCAAACCGGCAACGGTGCTGGCACCGCGCTCACCGACCCGGTGCTGGGCACCGAACTCGTGCGGGTCGATGCCACCGGCCTGGACCTGGCCGCAGCCTTTGCCTACGCCCGCCACACCGGCGGGGCCGCGCTGCGGGCGCTGAGCTACGCGCAGCGCGCCGGCTTGCTCGAAGCCGCGCTCAAGGTGATGCAGGGCCAGCGCGATGCCTACTACGAGATTGCCACTGCCAACAGCGGCACGGTCAAGAACGATTCGGCGGTCGACATCGACGGCGGTCTGTTCACCCTGGGCCAGTACGCCAAGATGGGGCTGGGCCTGGGCGATCGCCACCACCTGCTCGACGGCGAGGCGGTGCGGCTGGGCAAAGATCCGCTGTTTCAGTCGCGCCATGTGATGCTGCCCAGCCGCGGCGTGGCGCTGTTCATCAATGCCTTTAACTTCCCGGCCTGGGGGCTGTGGGAAAAAGCCGCGCCGGCGCTGCTGTCGGGCGTGCCGGTCATCATCAAGCCGGCCACCGCCACCGCCTGGCTGACGCAGCGCATGGTCAAGGACGTGGTCGATGCCGGCGTGCTGCCCCCGGGCGCCCTGTCGGTGATCTGCGGCTCATCAAACGGCCTGCTCGATCAGCTGCAGCCTTTTGACCTGCTGTCTTTCACCGGCTCGGCCGAGACCGCCGAATTGATCCGCTCGCACCCGGCCGTCACCCGTCACTCGGTGCGGGTGAACATCGAGGCCGACAGCCTCAACAGCGCCTGGCTGCTGCCCGGTGCCAGCGCCGAATCGGTCGACCTGCTGGTCAAGGAAGTGGCGCGCGAAATGACGGTCAAGTCGGGCCAGAAATGCACCGCGATTCGCCGCGTGCTGGTGCCGCAAACCCAGGCCGACGCGGTGGCGCAAGCCATCAGCGCACGCCTGGCCAAAACCACGGTCGGCAATCCGCGCAACGAGAGTGTGCGCATGGGCGCGCTGGTCAGCCGCGCACAACTGAACGCGGTGCGCGAAGGCCTGGCCCTGCTGCGCCAGCAAGCGAGCGTGCTGCACGACGGCGCGGGGCACACTTTGGTCGACGCCGATCCGGCCGTGGCCTGCTGCGTAGGCCCCACCCTGCTGGGCCTCAAAGACGCGGCCGCCAGCGACGCGGCCCATCTGGTGCACGGCCACGAGGTCTTCGGCCCAGTGGCCACGCTACTGCCCTACCGTGACGAGGCCCAGGCCCTGGACCTGATTCGCCGCGGCCAAGGCTCGCTGGTGGCCTCGCTCTACGGCAACGACGAAGCCGCGCTGGCCAGCGCAGCGCTGGAGTTGGCCGACAGCCACGGCCGTGTGCACATCATCAGCCCCGACGTGGCTGCCATCCAAACCGGCCATGGCAATGTGATGCCGCAGTCGCTGCACGGCGGGCCGGGCCGCGCCGGCGGCGGCGAAGAACTCGGCGGCCTGCG
>CANHBU010000217.1 GCA_947458345.1 Comamonadaceae bacterium | reverse complement strand
ATTGGCTGACCGAGAGCCGAAAGCTGCTGACCATCACAGTCAGGGCCACGGCCAGGCTGAGCGCGGCCACCACGCCACTGACGGCCACACTGGCGCTCTCGCGCACCCGGCCGGCCCGCTCGATGGCCAGCAGCGGCAGCAGGCGCTGGCCCAGCAAGCGTTTGCCTGCGGGATAAAGCCACTGGATCAGACCCGGCAGCGCGGCGATGCCGCCTATGAGCATCAGCGCCACGGCGGCGTAGGCGGCCAGCGCCATGCCAGCAATCGGCGGCAGCAAGCTCAGCAGGCCGCTGACCGCCAGCAGGCCCAAGGCCCAGCCCAGGTGGCGCCGCTGGCTGCCCGCCAGTCCCAGACCCTTGAGCGTCTGCGCCGGTGCCAGCGTCTGGGCTGCACGCGCGGGCCACCAGCCGCCCACGCCGGCGGCCAGCACGCCCAGCGCGCCATAGGCCAGCGCAGCTGCAGCGCTCCACTGTAGGCGCGGCTCGGTCCCCGGGAAGTAGCCGCCGCCCAGGTCGCCACCGAGCAGCTGCAAGCCCAGCGCGGCCAGGCCTGTGCCCAGGGCGATGCCGGCGATACTGCCCGCCAGCCCGAGCAGCAGCGACTCGGCCAGCACCCAGCGCAAGCGTTCGCGCCCGCTCAGGCCCAGCACGCCCAGCAGGGCCAGTTGCGGCGCTCGCTTGGCCACACTCAACCAGAGCACAGAAAACACCAAAAAAGCGCCGGTAAACAGCGCCACCAGAGCCAGCACCGTCAAGTTGACTCGGTAGGCGCGCGAGAGTTGGCTCACCCGCGAGGCGGCATCGGCCGGCTCGGCCACCAGCATCTGCGCCGGCCAGCCGCTTTGGCTCTGCCACTGGGCCAGCGCTTGGCTGCGGTCGCTGCCAGGCTGCAGGCGGACATCGATGCGGCTGAGTTCGCCGCCGCGGCCAAACAGGTCTTGTGCCGCGCCCAAGTCCATCACGGCCAGTGGCGGGCCACCGCTGGCAATGCTGCCGGCCACCCGGACTTCGTGCAGCTGCGAGCCGCTTTGCAGGCGCACGGTGTCACTGCCCAGCCGCTGGCGCGCGCTGGCATTGAGAAACACCCTGGCCGGCGCGAACAGCGCAAAGCGGTCGGCCTGTGCCTGGGGCATGAGTGAAGGCGTGGTGTGCACCAGTTGCAGCGCATCCATGCCCAGCACGCGCAGATTGATCTTTTGTCCGTCGACAAGGGCGTGCGTGGCCAGTTCGAGCACCGGGCTGGCCGCCGCCACGGCCGGCGCCTGGGCAATCAGGGGGTAAAGGTTTTCGTCCATGCGGCCCTGAGGCGCGCGCACTTCCAGATCGCTTTGCCCACCCACGGTACGCGCGGCCTGGGCAAACTCGCTCAGCGCCGAGGCGTTGATGAGGTGCACTGAAAAAGCCAGCGCCACCCCCAACATCACGGCCAGCACCGCCGCGCCGTGGCGCCAGGGGTGGTGGCGCAACTCCTGCCAGGAGCAGGTGCGCAGGAGCTGCAAGACGCTCATGGGCCGCAAGCGGCGGGATCGGCGCCTTCGATCGCGCTCACGCCGGCTCCAAGCCTTGCGCGGTCAGGCGCAGCACGCGGTCGGCGCGGGCGGCCGCCTGTTCCGAGTGGGTCACCAGCACCAGGGCCGATCCTTGCGAGCGCGTCTGCGCGCTCAGAGCCTCCATCACCAGACCGGCGGTGCGCGGGTCTAGGTTGCCGGTGGGCTCGTCGGCCAGCAGCAGGGCAGGTCGGTGCACCAGCGCGCGCGCGATCGCCACCCGCTGCAGCTGCCCCCCCGAGAGCTGCTGCGGCAGGCGCCGCTCCAGACCTTGCAGCCCGACCGCCTCGAGCATGGCGTTGACGCGGCTCGCATCGTGCTGCCCGAGCAGCATCAGGGGCAGGGCGACGTTTTGTGCCACATCAAGATGGGGCAGCACATGAAAGGCCTGGAACACGAAGCCCACATGCTGGCGGCGCAGCAGCGAGCGGCCCTGATCGCTCAGATCGTCGAGCCGCTGGCCGCACAAGGTGACGCTGCCCTCGCTCCACTGGTCGAGTCCGGCCATGCAGTTGAGCAGGGTGGATTTGCCCACGCCCGAGTCGCCCACGATGGCCACAAATTCGCCGGCCTCCACCGTGAGACTGGCCTGCGTGAACACCGTGTCGGCCCCGTAGCGCTTGCCCAGAGCGCTGACCTGAAGTGGCCTCATGCCGGCTCCCACAGCGCTGCGACCTGGCGCAGCAGCTGCGCCTGCGCATCGGGGGCATCGCAGGCGATGGGCCGGCGCGCCGGCATGCTGCGCAGCCAGGTCAGTTGGCGCTTGGCCAGCTGGCGCGTGGCGGCAATGCCGCTGGCCTTGAGGGTCTGCAGTTGTGGCCCCGACAGGGTCGGAGGCCGGCAGGCACGGTCGGCTGACTGGGCGGCCTCTTGCAGCGCCTGCCAGCTCTGGCGGTAGCCGACGCAGCGCATCGAGGGCAGATCGGGGTGCAGGTCGCTGCGGCCCATCAGGGCCCAGACTTCGGCGAGCAGGCCCGCAGCGATCATGTCCTCAAAGCGCTGCGCGATGCGCGCATGCAGCCAGGCGCGATCGAGCGGCTCCAGGCTGATCAGCTCGATCGGCACGCCTTGGCCGGCGCGTTGCTGAAAGGCCGACAGCGGCTGGCCAGTGAGCTGCCAGACTTCGAGCGCGCGGGCGATGCGCTGGCTGTCTGCGGGCGCAAGGCGTGCGGCGGTGACCGGGTCCACCTCGGCCAGGCGGGCATGCAAGGCCGGCCAGCCCCGCTCGGCGGCCTCGCGTGCGATCTGTTCGCGCACGACGGCGTCGGCCGGCGGCATCTCGTCGAGGCCGACGCTCAGGGCCTTGAAGTAAAGCATGGTCCCGCCCACCAGCAGCGGCTGGCGGCCGCGCCCGCGGATGTCCTTGATCAAGCGCAGCGCATCGCGCTGAAACTGGGCAGCGCTATAGGGCTCAAGCGGGTCGCAGAGGTCGATCAGGTGGTGGGCTGCGGCGGCGCGCTCCTGGGTGCTGGGCTTGGCGGTGCCGATGTCCATGCCGCGGTAGACCAGGGCCGAGTCGACACTGATGATCTCGACCGGCCAGCGCTGTGCCACCGCCAGGGCTGCGGCGGTCTTGCCCGAGGCAGTGGGGCCTGCAATGGCGATCAGGGGCTTGACCCGAGGCGGCGTGGGGGGCGACGTCTGGGGCGGGGTCAGGGGCAGCATGAGGGCGCAAAGCGTAGCAGAAGGGCAGCGCGCGGCGGCGTGTGTGGGCTTGGCCAGACCGGCGGCAACCCTTGCTCTTCTACACTGGCGCTTCTGGAGTTCAAGCATGCCACGCCAACACCCTGAGTTTGCACAAATGCACGGCGCCGACCCGATCGCGCCGGCGGCCGCTTCGCGGCCGGACACCCTGGCCTGGGGCCTGGGTCTGGCCGGTCTGATTCCCTTCGTGCTGGGCGCAGCGCTGCAGTTCCTGCCGCAGCCGGGCTGGCGCATGCTGGCTGCGATGGCCTTGCTCAGCTACGGTGCGGTGATTGTCAGTTTCCTGGGGGGCATCCATTGGGGCCTGGCGATGCGCAGCGGCGAGGCAGCGCCCGCGCGCCTGATCTGGGGTGTGCTGCCAAGCCTCTTGGGCTGGCTGGCGGTCTTGCTCGATCGCCCCTGGGGCCTGATCCTGCTCGCCCTGAGCTTGCTGGCCTGCTGGTGGGTCGACCGGGCGGTGTACCGCCGCCTGGGCTTGGGCGCATGGCTGCCGCTGCGCACGGTACTGACAACCGTGGCCACGCTGAGCGTGGCAGTGGCCGCAGCGGCGTATTGGCAACTTTGATGGCGGCTTTAATGGGGGCCGCTGATTCAGCGCCCGCGCAGGAAGAGCGCGTCGAGTTCGCGCATCGTCACGGCGCGCCAGGTCGGGCGGCCGTGGTTGCATTGATCTGAGCGCTCGGTTTGCTCCATTTGGCGCAGCAGGGCGTTCATTTCTTCGAGGCTCAGGCGCCGGTTGGCCCGCACCGCGCTGTGGCAGGCCAGCGTGGCCAGCAACTCGTTGCGCGCCTGGGTCAGCACCCGGCTGGCCTCGTGTTGGGCCAGTTCGGCCAGCACGCTGCGAGCCAGCTCTACTGCATCGCTTTGGGCCAGATGCGTGGGTACGGCGCGCACGGCCAGTGTTTTGGGTGACAGCGCCGTGATGTCCAGGCCCAAAGCGGCCAGCGCCTCCTGTGAGTTTTGCGCGGTGGCCATTTCCTGCGGCGTGGCTGCAAAACTGGCGGCAATCAGCAGCGGCTGGCTCGCAATATGGGCGTGGTCGAGTTGCTCTTTGAGGCGCTCGTAGACGATGCGCTCGTGCGCGGCGTGCATGTCCACCACGATCAGGCCCTGGCTGTTTTCGGCCAGGATGTAGACACCGTGTAATTGGGCGATGGCGCGGCCCAGCGGCCAGTGGCCCTCCGGCAGGTCCTGTGGGGCAGCGCCCGCATCGCCCGCAGCCCCCCACGGCTGCAGGGGCTCTTGGGCCGTCAGCACGCTGGACTGAGCAAGGGGTGCCCCCTGCGCGGTTTGCACGTCGGCCGACCTCAATGCCACGGGATCGGTTTGCGCCGGCCGGCTGGGCCACATGGCGCCAAAGT
>CANHBU010000216.1 GCA_947458345.1 Comamonadaceae bacterium | reverse complement strand
TGATCAATCCGATGCACGCCGTTTGTGGGGCGGTCGACTTTGAGCAGGGCCTGGGCATGCAGGCGCTGCAGACCCAGGTCGATGCGATGCTCACCAAGACGCGGCGCAAGTACAAGGAGTACGGCATCAATGAAAAGCCCTTTGTGGTCGTCAAGCCCGACAACGGCCACCACAGCCAGGGCATCATCACCGTGCGCGACGTCAAGGATCTCGACGCTGCCCACCTGCGCCCCCGCGGCCGGACGGCGGACTCGCGCGAGGCTCAGGCCAGCGAGCTCATCATCCAAGAGGGTGTGTTGACCAACGAGCGGGTCAACGAAGCCGTTGCCGAGCCGGTGGTCTACATGATGGACCGTTATGTGGTCGGGGGGTTTTACCGCATCCATGCCGAGCGAGGCATCGACGAGAACCTCAATGCCCCAGGCGCCAGTTTTGTGCCCCTGGCTTTCGCGGACGGCGCGCGCCTGCCGCAACCGGGCGAGAAGCCCGGCTCGAGCAGCCCCAACCGCTTTTACATGTATGGCGTGATCGGCCGCCTGGCCATGCTGGCGGCGAGCTACGAGCTCGAGAGCACCGATCCGCTGGCCGAGGTCTACGACTGACCAATTGGCAGTTGCTGCGGCGCAACAAAAGTTGCGAAATCAGTCCTGCGCCGGCTGCTCAGCTTGCCATGGCCGGGCGCTGATCCACAATACTGCGCCTAAGCTTTAGCTTTTCGCGCGGCGCCCGCCCAGTTGTACTGGGTCGTGCGCTGCCAGGCCCGTGTCCAAATCCTCCTCCTCCCTCGCTGCCCTGACCCTGGGCGCTATCGGCGTTGTCTACGGCGATATTGGCACCAGTGTGCTGTATGCGGTCAAGGAGGTCTTTGGCTCAGGCCATGTGGCCTTCACGACGGCCAATGTCTACGGCATCTTGTCGCTGTTCTTCTGGACCCTGACGACCATCGTGTCGCTCAAGTATGTGTTGCTGGTGCTGCGCGCCGACAACCACGGCGAGGGCGGCTTGGTGGCCATGCTGGCTTTGGCTTCACAGGCGGTCAAGGACAGGCCGCGCTTGCGCTCGGTGCTGTTGCTGGTGGGCATTTTCGGCACCGCGATTTTTTACGGCGACGGGGTGATCACGCCGGCCATCTCGGTCTTGTCTGCCGTCGAGGGCTTGGAGGTGATCGATCCGGCCTTCAAGCGCGCGGTGCTGCCTGCGACCCTGGCCATCTTGCTGGTTTTGTTCTGGGTGCAAAAGCGGGGCACGGCGGGTATTGGCAAGTTTTTCGGCCCTGTGACGCTGCTGTGGTTCTTGGCGCTGGCTCTGCTCGGCATCCACCAGATTGCTGCTTACCCGGGCATCGTCTGGGCGCTCAGCCCGCACCATGCGCTGGGCTTTATCTGGCACAACCCAGGCACCACCTTCATCATCCTCGGTGCGGTCGTGCTGTGCGTCACGGGCGCCGAGGCCTTGTATGCCGATTTGGGGCATTTTGGCAAGAAACCGATCCGCCTGGCCTGGTTTGCCGTCGTCATGCCCGCTTTGACCCTGAACTATTTTGGCCAAGGCGCCTTGCTGCTGCGCGAGCCGCAGGCGGTCAAAAATCCGTTTTACCTGATGGCGCCCGAATGGGCCCTGATTCCCCTGGTTCTGTTGGCCACGGCGGCCTCGGTCATTGCCTCGCAAGCCCTGATCACCGGCGCCTTCAGCGTCACCAAGCAGGTGATCCAGCTGGGCTACCTGCCCCGCCTGAGCATCTTGCACACCAGCGAGCGCGACACCGGACAGATTTACATCCCTATGGTCAATTGGGGCTTGTTTGCCACCATCGTGCTGGCCGTGGTCCTGTTTCGCTCCTCGAGCAATCTGGCGGCCGCCTACGGGATTGCGGTGACCCTGGACATGTTGATCACCACCATCCTGACGTTTTTTGTCATCCGCTTTCGCTGGAACTACCCGCTGGCGCTGTGTCTGGCGGCCACCGGTGTTTTCTTTGTGGTGGACCTGGCTTTCTTCGCCTCAAACCTGATGAAGCTCTTTGACGGCGGCTGGTTTCCCCTGCTCATCGGCGGTTTTGTCTTTACCTTGATGCTGACCTGGAAGGACGGCCGCCAGTTGCTCAACGACAAGCTGCGGGCCGACTTGCTGCAACTGCCGGCCTTTCTGGAGACGGTTTTTGTCATGCCACCGGCGCGCGTTGAGGGCACAGCCGTGTTTTTGACCGCTGAAAAAGGGACGGTTCCCAACGCCATGCTGCACAACCTCAAGCACAACAAGGTGCTGCATGAGCAGAACCTGTTTGTCACGGTGATCAACCACGAGGTGCCCTGGATTGCCCTGGAGCAGCGCATCGAGATCGAGTCGATCGGCCATCAGTGCTGGCAGGTGATCATTCACTACGGGTTCAAGGACGACCCAGACGTTCCCAAGGCCTTGCAGGCGCTGGCAGCCCATGGCTGTCATGTCGAAGACATGAGCACCAGCTACTTTTTGTCTCGAGACACCGTCATCCCCACCGTGGGCGGTGGCATGTCGCCCTGGCGCGAGAAGCTTTTTGCCCAGATGTACCGAAACGCCAGCGGCGCAGCCGACTTTCTCAAGCTGCCCAATAATGCGGTGGTCGAGCTCGGCTCGAAAATCGAGATTTGAAACCCGCTATGCACCTGCTCGTTGTTGCCGACCCGATCGAGTCCTTCAAGATTTACAAGGACAGCACCTTCGCCATGATGCGTGAGGCCCAAAAACGGGGTCACCGCCTCAGCGTGTGCGAGCCCAAGGACTTGATGTGGCAACAGGGCGCAGCGGTGACGGCCTTCGTGCGCGACATTCACCTGACCGGCGAGCAGGAGGTCTGGTTCGAGGCCGAGCAGCAGCGGCCCCATGAGCGGCCGCAGGCGGTCAAGGATTTTGATGCGGTGCTGATGCGCAAGGATCCGCCGTTTGACAGCGAGTATTTCTACGCCACCCATCTGCTTGAGCAGGCTGAGCGCGAGGGTGCTCGGGTGTTCAACAAGCCGCGCGCGTTGCGTGATCATCCGGAAAAGCTGGCCATCATGGAGTTCGCGCAGTTCATCGCGCCGACTCTGGTCACCCGCGACGCGGCCGACATCCGGCGCTTTCACCAAGAGCACCGCGACATCATCCTCAAGCCGCTCGATGGCATGGGCGGCATGGGCATTTTCCGGGTCAAGGACGAGGGCCTGAACCTGGGCGCCATCATCGAAACCCTCAACCGCGATGGCGCGCAGACGGTGATGGTGCAGCGTTTTTTGCCGGCCATTGCCCAGGGCGACAAGCGGGTGCTGGTGATTGGCGGCAAGCCCGTCCCGTTTTGCCTGGCGCGCATTCCGCAAGGCGGCGAGGTGCGTGGCAACTTGGCTGCCGGGGGCGTGGGCGTGGCGCAAGCCTTGTCGGCGCGCGACCGCGACCTTGCGCAGGCCATAGGCCCGGTACTGGCCGAGCGCGGTTTGCTGCTGGTGGGTCTGGATGTGATTGGGGACTGCGTCACCGAGATCAACGTCACCAGCCCAACTTGCTTCCAGGAAATTTCGGAGCAGACCGGCTTTGATGTGGCCTCGATGTACCTCGACGCACTCGAGCACGCCCTCGCCTGAACTGGTCAGCGTCCGCTGGGCGTCTGTCAGGCGCGGCTGAACCTTAAGCCGCCTTTGGCCTAAATCGCCTGGCCGTCGACAAACACTTTGAGCGTGTGCGGCGCAAAGGCCTGCCAGTTCTCGTTGGTGGTCAGTGGCGCTGTGACCACCACGGCGATCTTGTCGCCCGGCTGGTTGTGCTGGGAAAAGTCGATGCTCAGGTCTTCGTCGCGAAGTTGGGCGTGGGCGAAGGGGTGACTGCGCTCGACATAGTGCAATTGGGTGGACGCATGGGCCCACAGCGCCAGGCCATTGCCCAGTAGAAAGTTAAAGGTGCCGCGCTCGGCCAGTCGCGCCGCCAATTCGCGCAGGGTCAGGCTCAGCTCGTCGATCCGCGGCATGCCCGCATGGGATTTGGCCAACTCCTGCATGATCCAACAAAAAGCCAATTCGCTGTCGGTGCTGCCCACCGGCTGAAATCCGGCGTGCAGTTTGGGTTTGAAATCAAGCAGCGTCCCGTTGTGAGCGAAGACCCAGTAGCGGCCCCAAAGCTCACGCACGAAGGGGTGGCAGTTTTCGAGAGCGACAGCGCCCAGGGTCGCCTTGCGGATATGGGCGATCACATTGCGGCTGCGGATGGGGTAGTTGCGTACGAATTGGGCCATGGGCGATTCGCATGCAGGCTGGACATCGACAAAATGCCGCAGTCCCTTGTCGTGGCCACCTTCAAAGAAAGCGATGCCCCAGCCGTCCCTGTGCTCGTCGGTGCGTCCGCCCCGCTGTGCAAAGCCGGTGAAGCTAAATCCCACGTGGGTGGGCGAGTTGCAATTGAGGGCCAGAAGTTGGCACATGGGCGTTTGCCGCAGGCGTCGCGCGCTCAGCTCCGGGGTTCAGACCAGAGCCGCCCGCCCGTGGCCCAGTTCTCGCGCTTGATGTCGCTGATGATGATGTCGACTGATTCGGCCGAGCCGCCGAGCACCTCGACGGTGACGCGGGTGATTTCCTCGACCAGTTTCTTTTTCTGCTCGGCAGTGCGGCCTTCGAACATTTCGATGTGATAGGTGGGCATGGT
>CANHBU010000215.1 GCA_947458345.1 Comamonadaceae bacterium | reverse complement strand
GGCGAGAAATTGCGCGCCGACCAAAAAGGACTGGTTTTTGCGGCCACGCCGGCCAGCGACTTTATCTGCGGCACGCTGCAGCTGGCCGCCGGCATGAACCTGCATGTCTTTACCACCGGCCGCGGCACCCCCTACGGTCTGCAGGCCTGCCCGGTGGTCAAGGTGGCCACACGCAGCGAGCTGGCGCGGCGCTGGCACGACCTGATGGATGTCGACGCCGGTCGCATCGCGCAAGGCCAGCAAAGCATTGAGCAGGCCGGCCAGGAGCTGTTTGAGCTTTTGCTCGATGTGGCCAGCGGCCGGCGCACCTGGGCCGAACGCTGGAAGTTGTACAACGCGCTGGTGCTTTTCAATCCGGCGCCCGTGACCTGATGCGGCTCGATCCGGCGCGTTTTGCCGGCTTGATGGGCGGCCGAGCGGTCGAGCTGATCGTGCTGCGCAACGAGGCGATGGAGCTGGCGGTGTGCACTCACGGCGCGCGCATTTTGCAGCTTATCGTGCCCGATCGCCACGGCCGCGCGATCGACGTGGTGCTCGGCCATGACAGCCTGGAGCAGCTGCTGGCCGGCATGCCCTCCATGGGCGCCTTCATCGGCCGCTATGCCAACCGCATTGCCAACGCCCGCTTCGTGCTTGACGGACAGACGCATCGGCTGCCTGCCAACGACGGCCCGCATTGCGTTCACGGCGGGCCTGGCGGCAGCCGGCATCAGGTCTTTGAGGTGCTCGAGCGGCGCAGCGACGCACTGGAGCTACGCCTGGGCCTGAGCTCGGCGCAAGACGGCTTTCCTGGCGATGTCGAGCTTGGCCTGCGCTACGCGCTTGAGGGCTCGACGCTGCTCATCGCTTACCGTGCGGCGGTCAGCGGTGCGGCCACGCCCCTGAGTCTGACCAGCCACCCGTTTTTTGATCTCGACGGTGGCGCCAGCGCCGACATCCTGGACCACCAACTGCAGATCGATGCCGATGCTTTTGTGCCCATCGGTGCCGACCGGATTCCTGTGGGCCATTTCGAGCCGGTGGCCCACACCGCGTTTGACTTTCGCCGCCCGCGCAGTTTGCGCAGCGCGCTGGCCCAGGGCCACCCCCAGTTGGGCGCCGGCCCTGTGCTGGGTTTTGATCATGCTTTTTGCACGCCCGGGCCGCTCGGTGTGCTGCGTCGCCAGGCCCGCCTGCAAGGGGCCCACAGCGGCGTGGCCTTAGAAGTCTGGTCCGATGCTCCAGCGCTGCAGCTCTACAGCAGCGCGCCGATGGACGGCAGCTTGCCGCGCCACGCCGGCAAGGCCGGCCGCATTTACCGCAGCAGCGCCGGTGTGTGCCTGGAGCCCGAGCAGTTGCCCGATGCGCCCAATCAGAGCGGCTTTGGTCACTGCATCGTTAGGCCAGGCCAAATGTTCTGCGGGCGCATCGAGTACCGCCTGAGCCGGCAGGCCTGAGCCTAGATCCGGCTTTGACCGCTCGACGTCTTCGGTAAGCCCCGTCACCTAAGAACTTGAGCGGTCCTAAGGCGCAGGCCTGACCTGCAGCATCTCGATCAGCCCCTGCAGCGCGTGGACCACCGTGGCTTGCCGCACCGACTCCCGGTTGCCCTCGAAATATTGGCATTCGGTACGAACCTGCGAGCCCATGGCCCAGGCCAGCCAGACGGTGCCCACGGGCTTGTCGGCACTGCCGCCGCCAGGTCCGGCCACGCCGGTGACAGCCACTGCAAGTTGAGCCTGAGAATGGGCCAGTGCGCCTGCGGCCATCGCCCGTGCCACTTCCTGGCTGACCGCGCCATGGCGTGCGATCAAGTCGTCGGGTACGCCCAGCAGATCGGTTTTCGAGGCATTGGAGTAGCTCACAAAGCCGCGCTCAAACCACACGCTCGAGCCGGCGCGGTCGGTGCAGGCGGCCGCAATCAGGCCGCCGGTGCAGCTTTCGGCCGTGCACAGCATCAGGCCGCGCGCTGGCAGAAGTTGGGCCAGTTGCGAGGTCAGTTGTGCGGTAAGTTGTGCGGTAAGTTGTGCGGTAAGTTGTGCAGTCATGGGCGCGGTGAGGTCGTCGATCGCACAAGAGGTCATGATCGGATGAAGGTCCACAGGGACAGCACGAGCAGGGTGCAAAACGCGGCCAGCAGATCGTCGAGCAGGATGCCAAAGCCGCCGCGCGGCCCAAACCCTTTGAAGTGCCTATCGGCCCAGGCCACGGGCCCGAATTTGACCGCATCAAAAAACCGAAAGAGCGCGAAGGCCAGCGCCTGCCAGGCCAGACTGGCTGGCAGCAGCAGCCACAGCACGATCCAAAAGGCCACCACCTCATCCCAGACGATGTGTCCTGAGTCCGCGAACCCCATATTGCGGGCGGTCACGGTACAGGCCCACCAGCCGATCAGCAGCGCTGCGGCAATCACGCCGGCCAGGGCCATCGGAGACAAAAACAGGTCGAGCAGCAAAAAGGCCAGCCAAGCCCACAAGGTGCCCACGGTGCCAGGCGCGATGGGCGCCAGGCCCGAGCCGCCACCGAGCGCAATGAAATGCGCAGGATGGGCCAGCATGAAGCGCACGGTGGGGCGCACGATCGCAGGCAGCGCCGGTGGGTCGGTGTTGATCATGGGGTGCTGGCCGCTTCAGGCAAAGTGGTCGAAAGCGCGCAGGTGGTGGCCCACGCTGCGGCCCTGCGGGTCAAGCAGGCGCAGTCCGGGCTGGCGCTCGATGCGCCCGATCCGATGCACCGCGGTGGCGCTGCGGGCACTGGCCTCTTCGACCGCCGCCCGAGCCTCGGGCGCTGCCGTAAAGGCCAGCTCGTAGTCGTCGCCGCCGGCCAGGACCGCATCGAGCCCCTCCAGGCCCGCCCCGTGCCACAGTTCGTGCTGCGCCAGGCCCAATCTGGCTTTCAGCGCATCGGTGTGCAGCGTCGCGCCCACCCTGGAGGCCTTGAGCACATGGCCCAGGTCGCCGATCAGACCGTCGCTGACATCGATGGCGGCGCTGGCCACGCCGCGCAGCGCCAAGCCCAGCGCCACCCTGGGCTCGGGCCGTTCCAGGCGCTGGCGCGCCCAGCTCAGCATGGGCTCTGGCAGGTGCAGCTCACCGCGCAAGGCCCGCAGCGCCAGATGGGCATCGCCGAGATGGCCGCTCACATAGACCTCGTCGCCCACTTGCGCGCCGCTGCGCAGCAGCGCACCGCCTTCGGTCTCGCCCAGCACGGTGATGCAGATATTGAGCGGCCCGCGCGTCGTGTCCCCGCCAATCAACTCGCAGTCGTGGGCATCGGCCAGGGCCAGCAGGCCGGCCGAAAAGCGCGACAGCCACGCGTCGTCGACGCTCGGCAAGGCAAGCGCCAGCGTGAAGGCCAGGGGCCTGGCGCCGCAAGCGGCCAGATCGCTCAGGTTGACGGCCAGGGCCTTGTGACCCAGGCTGTGGGGATCGACGTCTTCAAAAAAATGCCGCCCAGCCACCAGCATGTCACTGGAGACCGCCAGTTGCGTGCCTGGGCGCGGTTGCAACAAGGCGCAATCGTCCCCGACGCCGAGCAGGGCCCGCCGGCTCTTGCGCGTGAAGTGACGCGCGATCAGTTCAAATTCGCCCATGGGCCACAAGCATAGCGCCCGGCGCGACGGCCGAGCGGTTCAGTGCACCACCCGCGGCGCCCCGGTTGCCGTGGCCTCAAGCACGAACAGTGGGATTGCCGCGTCAAAGCGGGTGCCATCTTCGGCGACGAAAAAGTAACTGCCGTGCATCGTGCCGCTGGGCGTGCGCAGCCGGCAGCCGCTGGTGTACTCAAAGGATTCGCCCGGCCGCAGCAGCGGTTGCTGGCCGACCACGCCTAGGCCCTGGACTTCTTCGCGCAGACCGCTGGCATCGCAAATGATCCAGTGGCGCGAGATGAGTTGGGCCGCCACGCTGCCCTTGTTGGTGATGGTGACGGTGTAAGCAAAGGTGTGCACCGCTTGCTCGGGCGCCGATTGCTCGGGCAGGAACTGCGGCAAAACCGAGCAGGACATTTCATATTGGGCCATGGACCGCATGTTAGCCACAACGCCGGCGCGTTGCTCGCCTTGGGGCTTGCCGGGCCGGCGCTGCTGCACAATGGCTGCTTTGCAAGTTGGACCCTTGAGCGCCATGACCTATCGCATCGCCCCTTCCATTTTGTCGGCTGACTTCGCCCGTTTGGGGCAGGAGGTTCGCGAGGTGATTGCTGCGGGCGCTGACTGGATTCATTTTGACGTGATGGACAACCATTACGTGCCCAATCTGACTTTCGGGCCGATGATCTGCAGCGCGCTCAAGCCCCATGCGGTGACGCCCTCTGGTCAGGCCGTGCCGATTGATGTGCATCTGATGGTTCAGCCGGTCGATGCCTTGGCGGGTGCTTTTGCCGCGGCTGGGGCCGATCTGATCAGCTTTCATCCCGATGCCAGCGGCCATGTGCACCGCAGCGTGCAGGCCATCAAGGCTGCTGGCTGCAAGGTCGGCTTGAGCTTCAACCCGGCCCAATCGCTCGATGTGCTCGACTGGCTGATCGATGACATCGACCTCATTTTGATCATGAGCGTCAACCCCGGTTTTGGCGGACAGGGCTTTATCGACTCGGCGCTGCGCAAGGTGCAGGCGGCGCGAGCGCGCATCGAGGCCAGCGGCAAAGACATCCGTTTGCAAGTTGACGG
>CANHBU010000214.1 GCA_947458345.1 Comamonadaceae bacterium | reverse complement strand
GGTGTTTTGCATGACCTGGGCGTAGCGCGGCGACTGGCTGATGAGCCGGGCATAGTCGGCGAACGATTCCTCGTAGCTCGAGTAGGCACGAAAGCGTCCGACCATGCGCTCGGGCACGCCGTTGACGTATTCGGTTGTCATCACTTCGACGCTCGGGCCGCGCCAATTGGCACCCGCGCGGATGCCAAAGAGGTTAAAAGAATTGCGGCCGTCGGCGGCCTTGATTTCACGGCGTCCCCAGCCGGTCTCCAGGGCCGCCTGGGCCAACATGAACTGCGCCGGTATGCCGCTGGCATCCTGCGTCTTGTTGGCTGCTGCCGCGTGACGCACCAAAAAATCGCCGGCCGCCGAACCGGTACTGCGCGCTGCGCCGGTTGCTGCGCCGGTTGCTGCGCCGGGTAATGCACCGGTTGCTGCACCCAAGGCTCGATTCGACCCTGTGCCGGGCACGACGCCAGCGGCGGTCCAGGCCATCGGCGCGGTGGGCACCGGAGCGGACTGGGCTTGGGCCAGCTGGGGGCCGACTCTCGACAAGGCGGCTGCCCGGGCCTCGACGGCGCTGACATCGATGACTTGACCGGGGCGTATCCAATGGGCGTTGGCGATCCCGTTGTCCTGCGCCACACCGACTGCCAGCTGATTGAGTTGGGCCGGGTTCAAAGCGGGCTGCGCGCCCACCGTTCGCAAGTGCCGACCCACAAGCGCCGAAAGCGTGTCGCCGGCGCGCACGGTGATTTCGCTGATCGGCACGGCAGCAGGAGCCTGCGCGCGGGCCAGGCTCTGGGCAAAGCGCTGCGCAGGCACTGCTGCGGGGCGACTGGGCTCCTGGGGGCTCGTAGCAGACGGGGTGACAGGCAAGACGGTCATGGTTGCACCTCGACCGGCTGGGCCCAAAAGGCTCTACCGACCGACGGAAAGTCAACAGGCCCGGTTAAAAGCAAAATCCATTCCCACACCACTGCGCGCCCGCATGCTGGACCCTCGGTATGCAGGCCTTGCACGGTGAATCGAGACTTATTGTGTAAGTAAGCGCACACAAATAAGTGCCGCATCAGTGGACTCAGGCCCTGTCGGAACCCGCCATGCCTGGGCCCGATCGGCCCAGGGCATGCTCTGGCAGGATCAATCGGCCGCGCGCTGCGCGCGTCGCTGCCGCTTGCGTTTGGCCTTGTTGTGCGAGGGCGGCGCGGACAACTCGCGCTCGACCGCCAGCGACCGCAATTGCGCCAGAGCCTGCTGATTGCGCTCAAAACGGCGTCGATTCAAATGCCGGCGCAGACCGAATCCGATCAAGAAACTGATCAGGCCGGAGACCAACAAAATGGTCCAGAGTTCAGAGTTCATGGGCGGGACGAAGGCGGCAAAAACAGCGCCTGCAGATCATTGAGAAAGTCAAAGCCACGCTCGGTCGGGCGGATATGCGTCGCATCGGCGTGCAGCAAACCGCTCGATTGTGCCTGCGAGACAGCCCCCTGCAAGACCGATGGGGGCAAGCCGGTGCGGTCGGTGAAGTCCTGCAGGGCAAAGCCCTCGGGCAGGCGCAGGGCATTGAGCATGAATTCAAACGGCAAGTCGGCGCGACCGACCTCCTGCTCCTGCGCAATGGCCTGCCCTTGCAAGGACCGCTCCATATACAGACGCGGCTCGCGCACCCTCACCTGGCGCACCACGCGGTGGGGAAAACTGAGCTTGGAATGGGCGCCAGCGCCTATGCCCAGGTAGTCGCCAAAGCGCCAGTAGTTGAGGTTGTGCCAGCAGCGATGGCCCGAGCGAGCATAGGCCGAGACCTCATAGCGCTGCAAACCGACCGCAGCGCCGCGCTCGGTGATGCGGTCGAGCATGGCGTAGGCCAGATCGTCATCGGGCAAGGGCGGCGGGAACTTGGCGAAATAGGTGTTGGGCTCGATCGTCAGGTGATAGATCGACAGATGCGGCGGCTGCAGGGCCAGCGCCTGCTGCAAGTCGGCATCGAGCCCAGCCATGTCCTGACCGGGCAGGCCGTACATCAGGTCGAGGTTGAAGGTCTCGAAACACTGCGCCGCCTCCTGCGCAGCCGCAAGGGCCTGGGCCCGGTCATGCACCCGGCCCAGGGCCCGCAGAGCCTGGTCGTCAAAGCTCTGCACCCCCAGGGACAGCCGATTCACACCTGCCTGCCGATAGGCGCGAAAGCGATCCTTTTCAAAGGTGCCGGGGTTGGCCTCGAGCGTGATTTCGCAATCGGGCGCCAGCTTGAGCCGCGCGCGCAAATCGGCCAGCAGACGGTCGATGGCCGCCGGTGTAAACAGGCTGGGCGTGCCCCCGCCGATAAAGACGCTGTGGACCGTGCGGCCCCAGATCAGGGGCAAGGCCGCATCCAGATCGGCTGTGAGGGCGCCCAGGTAGTCGTCCTGCGGCGCCTGGTCGGCTGCGATTTCGTGCGAATTGAAGTCGCAGTAGGGGCATTTCCGGATGCACCAAGGCAAATGCACGTACAGCGAAAGCGGCGGCAGCGCGGCCAGCTGCAGCGTGCCGGCTCGCAGGTAATGCGCGATGTCGTGGGGACCGGACATGACTCAGGCGAGCCAACGCTCGCGGATCAACTCGCTCATCTGGCGGGCCGCCTGACCGCGGTGGCTGTGCGCATTTTTGACCTCCACCGGCAGCTCGGCAAAGGTCTTGCCAAAAGCCGGAATGAACATCACCGGATCGAATCCGAAGCCATGGTTGCCGCGCGGCTCACGCGTGATCTGGCCCGCGGCGCGACCGACCGCAATCAGCGGCTCGGGGTCATCGGGCGTGCGCACGGCCACCAGGGTGCTCACCAAAGCAGCGCGGCGGTCGTCGAGATCGCGCATTTGCTCGAGCAAGGCCTTGACGTTGTGCTCATCGCCTTTTGCGTAACCAAACTGCGTGGCGTAATAGGCGGTGTCCACGCCCGGCAAGCCGCCAAAGGCATGGACGCACAGGCCGGCGTCATCGGCAATGGCCGGCAGCCCGCTGGCACGCGCGGCGTGGCGGGCCTTGGCCAGCGCGTTTTCAACGAAGGTGCGAAAAGGCTCCTCGGCCTCGCCGATGCCCAAATCGGACTGGCGCAGCAGCTGCAGGCCCAAGGGCTCGAACATGGCCTGCAATTCGGCCAGCTTGCCCGCGTTATGAGACGCCAGAACCAGCTTCATCGGGCAGGCAAAGCTTGGGCAAGCGCCGCCTTTTGCAGCGCAATGAGCTCGGCAATGCCTTGCTCGGCCAGAGCGAGCAGTTGGTCCATTTCCTTGCGCGTGAAGGCCACGCCCTCGGCCGTGCCTTGCACCTCCACAAAATGGCCGGCCTCGGTCATCACCACGTTCATGTCGGTGTCGCAGGCCACATCTTCGAGATACTGCAGATCGAGCAAAGGCGCGCCCTGCACCAGGCCGACCGAAACCGCCGCCACATGACCGAGCACGGGGCTGCGCTCGAGTTTGCCCTGCGCCAACAACTGGGCCACCGCATCTTGCGCCGCGACAAAAGCGCCGGTGATGGCCGCGGTGCGGGTGCCGCCGTCGGCCTGGATCACGTCGCAATCGAGGTGTAGGGTGCGCTCGCCGAGCAAGGACAGATCGAAGACGGCGCGCAGGCTGCGTCCAATCAGGCGCTGGATTTCCTGCGTGCGCCCGCTTTGCTTGCCGCGGGCCGCCTCACGGTCGCTGCGGGTGTGGGTGGCGCGCGGCAGCATGCCGTACTCGGCCGTGACCCAACCCTGGCCGCTGCCGCGCTTGTGCGGCGGCACCTTTTCTTCGACCGAGGCGGTGCACAGCACCTTGGTCTGGCCGAACTCAATGAGCACCGAGCCCTCGGCATGGATGGTGTAGGCGCGTGTGATGCGCACGGGGCGCAGTTGTGCGCTTGAACGTTGATCAGGGCGTGCGTAGGTCATGGCTGCATCGAGCAAAAATCTGTGGCCGCCAGGCAGCCGGGCCGCAATGGTAGCGGGTTCGGCTCGCCGCACGGCCCCGGCACCGCTGTGGGCGACACAAAAAGGCCGCCAGCCGGCTGCATTGAAGCTCGCTATAATGGCGGGCTTTGCTGATTCTGGGCTGCTTTTTGCCCGGGCACGGCAAAAAGCTTACACCGCTTCGGGAGCCGGAGCCGTACTTAGCCTGCAAGCACGCCCGCCGTGCCGCGGGCCGAGGCTGGCGGCACAACACAGGACCCGGGCGAGGTGCAGCGCAGGCTGCTAACTGTTTCAAATGGAGTGTCCTTATGGCACGCGTCTGTCAAGTCACGGGCAAAAAGCCCATGGTCGGGAACAATGTCTCCCACGCCAACAACAAAACCAAGCGCCGGTTCATGCCGAACCTGCAGTACCGCCGTTTCTGGGTCGAGAGCGAAAACCGCTGGGTGCGCCTGCGCATCACCAACGCGGGCCTGCGCCTGATCGACAAAAACGGCATTGACGCGGTCCTGGCCGACCTGCGCGCACGCGGCGAAATCTAAAGGAGCAGCACCATGGCAAAAGGCGCACGCGAAAAAATCAAGCTCGAGTCCACCGCTGGCACGGGTCACGTCTACACGACCAGCAAGAACAAGAAGACCACGCCCGAAAAGATGCTGATCATGAAGTTCGACCCCAAGGCTCGAAAGCACGTCGAGTACAAGGAAGTCAAACTCAAGTAATCGGGCCCTTCGGTGGCCACACAACCCGCCCTCGCAAGATGGCGGGTTTTT
>CANHBU010000213.1 GCA_947458345.1 Comamonadaceae bacterium | reverse complement strand
CTCCCTCGATGATGTCAATAAGTTCTGCGGATGTGCACCGGTCGGTGCACGGGGTTCAAAGCACCTGGCCGGCTTGCGCGAAGCTCAGCCTGGGGGTGCGGTTAAAGAGCTTGCTCTTGTCCATGTAACCCAGGTTAATGAGGAAGTTGGCTTGGTAGCGTCCGTCCGGGAAAAACTCGGCATTGACTTTGGCCAGATCCACGCCGCTCATCGGGCCGCAATCGAGATCCAGGGCGCGCGCCGCCAAAATGAAATACGCCCCACCCATGGTGCCGTTGCGTGTCGCCGTACCGGTGGCCATGGGCACATTGCCCTCGAACATTTCCTTGGCGCCCGGGTTGTGCCAGATCTGCGGCATGTGCTCAAAGAACCGGGTGTCGGTGGCAACAATCACGCAAACCGGGGCCGAGCGGGTCTTGTCCACGTTGGTCGGTGACAAAGCCGGGATGACCCGCTCCTTGGCAGCCGCCGTGGTCAAAAACACATAGCGGGTGGGCTGGGTGTTCATCGAGGTCGGCGCCATCGCCGCGAGCTCATAGACTTGGCGCAAGACCTCAGGGGCAACAGGCTTGTCGATAAAGCCATTGGCGGTGCGGGCGTGGCGGAAAAGCTGATCGAGGCTGGCGTCGGAGATGGGCATGGTGGAACCGTGAAGAAAGTTAAAAAAGGTAGAGCTTAGCGCCTGCAGATCATGAGGGCACGGCAGCCGGGAAAGTCAGGATGGCGACCTCGGTCTCATTCGGCCTTGATGCCCAGGTCGCGCGTGATCTTGGACCAGCGGTCCACATCGCGCTTGACCAGGGCGCGGGCCTGCTCGCCACTCAAGGCCAGCGGCTTGCCACCGGCCTTGCGAAAGGTCTCGACCAGATCGGCGCCCTGAACGATGCGCAAGAGCTCACTGCGCAGGCGCTCCTGCACATCGGCCGGCGTCTTGCTTGGCACGAACAGACCAAACCAGGACTCCAGATCGAGATTGGCCACGCCCGTTTCGATGATGGTCGGCACGTCCGCATGAAAAGGCAGGCGGGTGCTGCCCGAGACCACCAGGGCCTTGAGGTTGCCCGACTCGACCTGCGGCCGGGCGGTTGGCGAGAGATCGAAGAACACATCGACCCGCCCGCCCAGCAGATCCTGGTAGGCCGCCTGCGCGCCCCGGTAGGGCACATGCACCAGCTCCACACCGGCCAGGTTCCACAAAGCTGCAGCCAGCACATGCTGGCCAGAGCCGCTGCCGCCCGAGGCATAGGTCAACTTTTTCGGGTTGGCCTTGGCATGCGCGATCAGCTCGCGCAGGTTGGAAAAAGGCAGATCCTTGCGCGCCACCAGGGTGTAGCTGTAGGCCACGGCCAGCCCGACCGGCTCGAAATCGCGCAGGCTGTCGTAGGGGATGTTGGGGTACAGGCCGGGGTTGAGCGCCAGATTGGAAACCGATCCAACCAGCAGGGTGTAACCATCGGGCGTGGCCTTGGCCACCAAGTCGGTGCCTACCAGGGTGCCCGAGCCGGGCCGGTTTTCGACCACCGCGCTCTGGCCCAGAGCCTTGCCGAGCCGGTCTGCAAGCAAACGGCCGACCACATCGAAACCGCCGCCTGGAGGCTGAGGCACGACCACGCGCAGGGGTTTGCTGGGAAAGGCCTGGGCCCAGGCCGAACCGGCCAAGACCGAGCCACCCAATAGCGCCGAGGCCATGGCTGCATTGAACGATCGCTTGTTCATCTTGAAAGTCTCCTGGTGTGGAAATGAGAAGGCGCCGGCACCTCAGCGCTCGAGCTCGCCGCCTTGCAACCAGCGGCGGCCGCGCCCATACAAGGCCTGCACGCCCTCGCCCTTGAGCATGGGCATGTCCATCTTGACCTTGTAGCCAATGCGGGTCTGAATATAGGCCAGATGGCGATAACCCTCGGGAAAACCGGCCAAGGCCTGCTGATCGAGCTGCAAGACAGCGCTCGGGTCGACCGGATCGATCCGGTCCTTCTCGTAAATCGGCTGGCGATGCAGGAGCTTCCAGCTGCCCTCGTGGCGCACCACAAAGTCATAAAACCGCCCGGTGCACACCACATCGCAAAGCACCGGCCCGCTGGCGCCCTCGACCATGCCGCGCTGGGAAATCGTCATCTTGGTCTGCGCAATCGCCCGCTCGCCCGCCACCTCGACCGCACTGCCACCCAAAAAGTGCAAGATGCTCACACCCTTGGCCCAGCCCTCCTGGGTGACGCGGATGAACTCGCGAAATGGCCCCTGAAACCAAGTGGCCATCATCACCCCATCGGGATGCCAAACGGTGGCAAAACGCTCCCAGTCGCCCGCATCGCGCCAGACGGCCCAACGCTCGACCATCTGCCGGATCTCTAGTTCATCACGCAAGGCTTGATCCATCACAGACTCTCCTTCAATTCAACGGGGCTCGGCCAGGTAATCGACCTGATGGCGAGCAATGCGCAGGTCGCTCAACTCCTGCTTGACCCTCAGATGCTCCGGATGGACCGCATAGGCATCGAGCGCGGCCTGCGAGTCGAACTCCGAATAAAGCACCACATCGCAGGCATAGTCGATACGGCTTGAATCGACGCCGATCTCCAGATACACAAGTCCCGGAATGCGTCCGCGCAGCGACTCAAAACTGCGTTTGAGCGTGGCCACAGCCGCCGCCTTGGCCTGCTCGGTCTCGCCGCGCAGATTCCACATGACGATGTGCTTGATCAAGGCTCGCTCCCTGCCCGGCGCTGCAAAACAAAATCGAAATCGAGCGTGTACAAGCCCTGCTCATCGGGCACCCAGGGCGCCACCAGGGATTGGCGCACGCCGTAGACCGGATCGCTGTCCAAATAAGGATCGCCCTGACGGTAGACCTGCGTGACCAGGATCTCAAAGCCGGGGGCACTGATTCTGAAATGCATGTGCGCCGGCCGCCAGGGATGGCCGCTTGATGCGCGCATCAACTGGCCCACCGGACCGTCTTCGGGCACAGGATAAGGGCTGGCGAGCACGCTGCGCAATTGAAAACGGCCATCGGCACCGGTCGAAAACACACCGCGCGCCCGCGGGCCAGGCAAGTCTTCGTACTGCACGTCGTAGCGGCCATCGGCATCGGACTGCCAAACTTCGACCTGCGCCGCCGCAACCGGTCCGCCGTCGAGCGCGCAGACCCGGCCGCGCACCCGGCAGGGCTGGCCCGGCGCATCACCCGCCAGATCGGCACCGCTGGCCATGGGCTGGGCGTCGGGCACATAAAAGGGGCCAAAGGTGGTGGCCTCGGTGCAACCGGCCGGCTTGTCGTGGTTCATGGCCACCGTCAAAGTCGACAGGCCCAGCACATCGGCAAGCAAAACAAACTCCTGGCGCGAGGCGCTGCATTTCTTGCCCACCGCCGTGAGAAATTCAATGCCCGCTTGCAACTCTGCCTCGGTCAAACGAAGCTCACGGGCCAAAGCGTGCAGATGCTGCACGACGCAGGTGAGCACCTCCTTCAGACGCGCATCAGGCGTGTCAGACAGGCGCGCGATCACGGCCTGTGTGATGGTGTCCTGATTGAGGTTGCGCAAAGGACGCTCTCCGTTTGGGGTAGCTGGGGTGGGCGGACTATAGATTTTCAAAACCCGAAGGAAAATAGCGTCCGCGCAAATGACTTTTCCGCCCAATGGAATAAAGCGGGCCCGCCCGCGCGCTTGCGGTTACCATCAGCCCTCCCGACGGGCCCCACCGGCCCGTGTGACCTGCGCCGATTAGCCCATGGACCGCTGGACCGAAATCGAACTGTTTGTGCGCGTGGCCGAAACCGGCAGCTTGAGCCGCGCCGCCGAGGCGCTGCAGCTGTCCAATGCGGCGGCCAGCCGCCACCTGGCCGCTTTAGAGGCCAGGCTCGGGGCCCGGCTGGTCGAGCGCAACACAAGGCGCCTGTTCCTGACCGACACCGGACGAGAATTTCACAGCCGCGCGCGCACCATCGTGGCCGATCTCCGAGATGCCGAGGCGGCGGTCAATGCAACGGCGCTCAATCCGACCGGGGTGCTCAGGGTCACCGCCTCGCTCTCGTTTGCCATGCACCATGTGGCGCCGCTGCTGCGCGAATACACCCAGCGCTACCCCAATGTGCAGGTGCATCTGGAGGCAGCCAACCGCTATATGGACATCATCGACAACAACATCGATGTGGCCATCCGCAACCGCGAGTCGGAGCCCGACTCCAACATCACCATCCGCCGCATGGCCGAGACGCGCCGCCTGCTCACCGCCTCGCCCGGCTACCTGGCCCGCTGCGGCACGCCGCGCAGTCTGGAAGACCTGCAGCGCCACAAGCTGCTGATCTACACCCACTCCAACACCCCCAATGAACTGCGGTTCTCGAAGGCCGGGGTCAACAGCACCCTGACCGTCAAGGGCCTGCTGGAGTCCAACGACGGCCAGATCCTGCGCGCGGCGGCCCTGGACGGTCTGGGCATCTTGGTGCAGCCGACCTACATCGTCTACGAAGACATCGTGGCCGGGCGCCTGGTGCCGGTACTCGACGACTGGGACCTGCCCCGCCTGACCATCAACCTGGCCTACCCCAGCCGCAAACACCTCTCGGCCAAGGTGCGCACCTTCATCGACTTTATGGTCGAACACTTTGCCAAGATGGACTACGAGCGCAAGTGGACGGCTCGGTTCGGGCTGTAGGCGACCGGGGCTGGCCGCGCTGGATGATCTTTTG
>CANHBU010000212.1 GCA_947458345.1 Comamonadaceae bacterium | reverse complement strand
GCCCTGAAGGCCAAAGGCCTGCCTCACGATGCCTATGCGGTGTTGCCCCCGCAGGGCGAGCCCTCGCCGCCCGCCCGTGTGGCCCTGGCTGCAGAAGCTGCGCCCAAGCCCTACCGTGGACGCAAAAAGCCATGATGCTGGTCGATGCCAGCGTCTGGATCGATTTTTTCAGGCAGGCCAATACCCCTCAGTGCAGGCAATTGACTCAATGCCTGGAGGAGGGCAGTGTCACGGTGGGAACTGCCGACCTGGTGATGTTTGAGGTGCTCAGGGGCTTTCGCCGCGACGCTGCGTGCCAGGAGGCAGAGTTTTTGCTGTCGGCCCTGCCCCAGGTCGAGATAGGCGGCACTGAGAACGCATTGACGGCCGCGGCGCTCTACCGCCGCTTGCGCGCCCGGGGCTGCACCATTCGCAGCCCTATTGATGTGCTGCTGGCCAGCTATTGCATCAGCCATGGCCATGTGCTGCTGCACAGCGATGCGGACTTCGACCTCATCGGCAGCTTCGAGGATCTGAACACCTGGTCGCACGGAACAACAAGAGTCCCATAAGGAAGCCGCTCATGATGAACGCCACCGTTTACGACACCCCCGAACACGCCCTGCTGCGCGAGCAGGTGGCCCGTTTTATCTCCCGTGAGGTTGAGCCCCATGCCGCAGCTTGGGAAGAGCGGGGCATGGTGCCGCGCGAGGTCTTGCAGCGCATGGGCCGCGCCGGGCTGTTGGGCCTGATGTATGACAGCGCCTATGGCGGCGGCGAGGCCGACGCGCTGACCAACCTGGTGTTTGCCGAGGCACTGTCGCAGTCGACCTTTGCCGGCTTCATCATCACCGTGCTGGTGCACACCGACATGGCCAGCCCCCACCTGCACCATGCCGGTACGCCCGAGCAAAAGACCAAATACATGCCGCGCATCACTGCGGGCGACTGCATCACGGCCGTGGGTATCAGTGAGCCGGGTGCGGGCTCGGACGTCGCCGGCATCCGCACGTCGGCGCGCCGCGAGGGCGACGAGTGGGTGATCAATGGCACGAAGATGTTCATCACCAACGGCGTGCACGCCGATGTGTACTTTGTGGCGGCCAAGACTGGGCCGGGCAAGCGCGACATGTCGATCTTCATCGTCGACAAGGGCACACCCGGCTTTACCGTGGGCCGTGCCCTGAAAAAAACCGGCTGGCTCAGCTCCGACACCGCCGAACTGGTCTTCGACAACGTGCGCATCCCGGCCGCCAATTTGCTGGGCCAGGAGCACAAGGGCTTTTATTCGGTGATGAAGAACTTTCAGACCGAGCGCATTGCCCTGGGTGCCATGGCGGTGGGCCATTGCCAGCAGGCGCTTAAGTTGACGCTGGACTATGTGCGCCAGCGCCAGGCCTTTGGCGGCACGCTGTGGGACCAGCAGACCATCCGCCAGCGCATTTCCATGCTGGACGCCAAGACCCGCGCGGCCCGCCAGTTCATGTACCACTGCGCCTGGTCGGTCACGCAAGGCCATGACATCGTGCAGGAGGTCTCCATGCTCAAGGCGCTGACCGGTGAGTTGGTCAACGAGGTGGTGCAGACCTGCCAGCAGTTTCACGGCGGCATGGGCTTCATCCGCGAGACGGCGGTCGAGCGCCTCTGGCGCGACGCCCGCGTGCTGGCCATCGGTGGCGGTGCCACCGAGGTCATGTTGGAAGAGGTGGCCAAACGCTACTGATTTTTCTCACTCTCCCGCTCCCTCTCCCTTTGGGAGAGGGCAGGGGTGAGGGCAGCGGCCGTCAAGTAAGTCGCACTCTCGAGAAAACGGAAACAAGGATTTCATCGATGAACACCCTCGAACTCATCCGCCCTTCAGCCCACGTGGCCGAAGTCTGGCTTAACCGGCCCGATGTGCGCAATGCCTTCAACGACGAGGTGATCGCCGAGCTCACCGCTGCCTTTGCCCAGCTCGCGCGCGATGCGCAGGTCCGGGTGGTGGTCTTGTCGGGACGCGGCAAGGCCTTTTGCGCCGGCGCCGACCTGAACTGGATGCGCGCCATGGCCGACTACAGCTGGGAGCAAAACCGCGAGGACGCCCAGCGCCTGGCCGATATGCTCTGGACCCTAGACCAGTGCCCGGTGCCCGTGGTCGGCCGTGTGCAAGGCGACTGTTATGCCGGCGGCATGGGCTTGGCCGCCATCTGCGACGTTCTGGTGGCCTCGCGCAATGTGACGTTTTGCCTGTCTGAGGCCAGGCTCGGCTTGCTGCCGGCCACCATCAGCCCTTACGTGGTGCGCGCCATGGGCCCGCAAGCGGCGCGGCGTTACTTTGTCACTGCGGAGCGTTTCAGCGCCGCTCAGGCCCATGCCATGGGCCTGGTGCATGAGCTGTGTGAGCCCGAAGCTCTGGACGCCAAGGTGGCCGAGATCGTGGCCACGCTGGTGGCCAACGGCCCGGCCGCCGTCAAGGCCTGCAAGCAGCTGGTGCGTGACATCGCCGGGCAAGAGCTCACCGAAGCCCTGCGCGCCGAGACTGCCCGTCGCATCGCCGATATCCGAGCCAGCAGCCAGGGCAAGGAGGGCGTGCAGTCCTTCCTGGGCAAGCGTTCGCCCAATTGGCAGGTCTGACACCCGAAAGACAGCATGTTCAAAAAGATCCTGATCGCCAACCGTGGCGAAATTGCCTGCCGCGTCGCAGCGACGGCCCAGCGTCTGGGCATCCAAACCGTTGCGGTGTACTCCGACGCCGATGCGCAGGCCAAGCATGTGGCGGCCTGTGATGAAGCCGTTCATATCGGCGGCTCGGCCCCCAAGGACAGCTACCTGCAGTGGCAGCGCATCATTGAGGCGGCGCGGGCCACCGGTGCGCAGGCCATTCATCCGGGCTATGGTTTCTTGAGCGAGAACGAGGACTTTGCGCAGGCCTGTGCCGATGCGGGGTTGGTCTTCATCGGCCCGCCCGCCTCGGCGATTGCGGCCATGGGCCTGAAGGCCGAGTCCAAACGGCTGATGGATCAGGCCGGTGTGCCCCTGGTGCCGGGCTATCACGGCGCCGATCAGGACGCGGCCTTGCTGCAAGCCCAGGCCGACCGCATTGGCTACCCGGTGCTGATCAAGGCCAGCGCTGGCGGCGGTGGCAAGGGCATGCGCGCAGTCGAGCGGGCTGAGGACTTTGCCGAGGCCCTGGCCAGCTGCAAGCGCGAGGCGATCAACAGCTTTGGCGATGACGCGGTGCTGATCGAAAAATACGTGCAGCGCCCGCGCCATATCGAAATTCAGGTGTTTGCCGACAGCTTGGGCAACTGCGTCTATCTGCACGAACGCGACTGCTCGGTGCAGCGGCGCCATCAGAAGGTGCTCGAAGAGGCACCAGCGCCCGGCATGAGCGAGCACCTGCGCAAGCGCATGGGCGAGGCGGCAGTGGCCGCAGCCCAAGCGGTCGGCTATGTGGGCGCGGGCACGGTGGAATTTATCGTCGAGCAGACCGCTTATGACCAGCCCGAGACGATGCGATTTTTCTTCATGGAGATGAACACCCGGCTGCAGGTCGAGCATCCGGTGACCGAGGCGATTACCGGACTGGACTTGGTCGAATGGCAGCTGCGCGTGGCCAGCGGTGAGCCGCTGCCGCTGGCGCAAGAGCAAATTCCCATGCTGGGCCATGCGATCGAGGCGCGCATCTGCGCCGAAAACCCTGACAAGCAGTTTCTGCCGGCCACCGGAGTGCTGCAGGTGTATGCCAAGCCGGCATCGACCTCATTTTCGGTGGGGGCCGTGCGCATTGACGACGGTGTGCGCGCGGGCGACGCGATCAGCCCCTTTTACGACTCCATGGTGGCCAAGCTGATCGTGCATGGCCAAACGCGCGAGCAGGCCCTGGCCCGTCTTGATGTCGCGCTGAGCCAGTTGCATATCGTGGGCCTGAACACCAATGTGCAGTTCCTGCGACATGTGCTGGCCACCGAATCGTTTTCGCGCGCCAAGCTCGACACCGCACTGATCGAGCGCGAGCGCGCGCATTTGTTTCACCAAGAGCGCCTTGGCGCCGAGCTGGCCGTGGCCGCCGTGGTGGCCCATACCGTGCAGGCCGAGCAAGCGCTGGCCGGGGATGACCCTTTTAGCGCCCGCGACGGCTGGTGCTCGCACGGCCTGGCGCAGCGCCGCTTCGAATTTGACTTTGCTGGACAGCGGCTGCACGCCCAGCTCAGCTACGGCCGAGACGGCCTGCGGCTGGCCCTGGGCGAGCAGCCCGCGCAAGCCCTGCGCACCGAGTGGCGCGGCGATGAGCTGGTGCTGCATCTGGGGGCGCGCAGCGAGCGTACGCGTCTGTACTGGCAGGGCGAGGTGGCCCATGTGTTTAGCCCGCGCGGGGCCACACGCATCACCCTGATCGATGCCCTGGCCCACGCCGGCGGGTCTGAGCACGAGAGCGGTCGACTGACGGCTCCCATGCCGGGCAAGATCGTCAGCTTTTTGGTCAAGGCCGGCGAGCGGGTCAGCAAAGGGCAGGCCCTGGCCCTGATGGAGGCCATGAAGATGGAGCACACCATTGCAGCGCCGGCCGACGGCCAGGTGGGCGAGCTGCTCTACGCACCGGGCGATCAGGTCGCTGAAGGTGCCGAGCTGCTCAAGATGGCCTGATCGGTTGCGGCGCCTGCCGACTCAGGCGCAGGGCGCCGCACCGATAGTCCTCCGCCCCCCAGCAGAGCCCGAAGGCGCGAGAGACAATCACGCGATGCGCATCGTCT
>CANHBU010000211.1 GCA_947458345.1 Comamonadaceae bacterium | reverse complement strand
GGCCGTGCTGGCGCGCGACCTGAACTGGTGCATACGCACCGGCGGCAACATCTACTTTCTGGCCAAGATTGGCGCGACGGACGGTAAGAGCTTTCAGCAGATGGCCGGCTCCATGACCGGCATGACCGAAGACGAATACCGCCAGATGATGATCAGCGGCGGCCGCTCGGTCGAGGGCAACCGCTACGTCGGCGAAGACGGCAGCGCGCAAGCGCACCGACAACCCCAGGGCGCCGCAGGCAGGAAGTCTTAATCGGCACCGACCCTTTAATTGGGGTCATTTAATTGGGGTCAGAGTCCAATTATTTTGAGAAAGCGAAGCATGGCCAAAATCACCGCCTCCGTCTACACCTCGCATGTGCCCGCCATCGGCGCGGCCCTGGACCTGCACAAGACCCACGAAGACTACTGGAAGCCGGTTTTTGCCGGCTATGAGTACTCCAAGCAGTGGATGAGGGACAACAAGCCCGATGTGGTCTTTCTGGTTTTCAATGACCACGCCACCGCCTTCAGTCTGGACATGATCCCGACCTTTGCCATCGGCACGGCCGCGCAATACACGCCGGCCGACGAGGGCTGGGGCCCGCGACCGGTGCCGCCGGTCTTGGGCCATCCGGAACTGGCCTCACACATCGCGCAGAGTGTGATCCAGCAAGACTTTGACCTGACCATCGTCAACAAGATGGACGTAGACCACGGCCTGACCGTGCCGCTGTCACTGATGTGCGGCCAGCTCGATCCGGTCAAGGACGCCTGGCCTTGCCCCGTCATTCCCTTCGCGGTCAATGTGGTGCAGTACCCGGTGCCCAGCGGCATGCGCTGCTTTAAGCTCGGTCAGGCCATCCGCAAGGCGGTAGAAAGCTACGACGAAGACCTGAACGTGCAGATTTGGGGCACCGGCGGCATGAGCCACCAGTTGCAGGGCGCCCGCGCCGGCCTCATCAACCGCGAGTGGGACAAGCGCTGGCTCGACCAACTCATCAGTGACCCCGTGGCCTGCGCGCAAACCCCGCACATCAACTATGTGCGCGAAGCCGGCTCTGAAGGCATTGAACTCGTCATGTGGCTGATCGCCCGTGGCGCCATGAGCGACATCAACGCCGGCCAGTTGACTGGCCCGGCGCCCAGGCTGCGGCATCGCTTCTACCATGTGCCGGCCAGCAACACGGCGGTGGGGCACGCGATTTTGGAAAATGCCTGAGGCGCGGGCAGACTGGCCCCCGACCTGACAGCTTTTATCCTTGTAAATTGATATCTGATATATCAAAATACAAGGATGATTGAGCGCATTTTTTTGGGCGAATTGAGCGATCGCCTGGGTCTCTACCCGGGCGTGGTGCTGCTCGGTGCGCGCCAAGTGGGCAAATCCACCTTGGCGCGCCAGCTGGCCCTGCAGATGACCGGCGCGGTGTTTTTGGACCTCGAGCGGCCAGTCGATCGCGCCAAACTCGACAACCCCAGCGTGTTTTTTGCAGCGCATCGTGACCGCCTGGTGGTCATTGACGAGGTGCAAACCATGCCGCAGTTGTTCACCCAGCTCAGGCCTGAAATCGATGCTGACCGCCGCCCGGGCAGGTTCCTGCTGCTGGGCTCGGCCAGTGGCGCCTTGCTGCGCCAGTCGGCTGAATCCCTCGCGGGCCGCGTCAGCTATCTGGAGTTACCGCCCTTGCAGTGGTCTGAGTTGCAGACCGAGCCGCAAGGCCCGGCCGAGCAGCATCTGCTGGCTCTGCAAGACCATTGGCTGCGAGGCGGCATGCCCCTGAGTCAACTGGCCAAGACCGAAGCGCAGTCGCTGCGCTGGCGCAATGATTACCTGCAGTCCTTCGTGCGCCGAGATTTGCCTGCACTGGGCATTCATATTCCGAGCGAAACCCTGTGGCGCTTCGTGCGCATGCTGGCGCATCAGCATGGTCAGTTATTCAACGCATCGGCACTGGCGGTGGCCATGGGCGGCATCTCGCCCATCACGGTGGGGCGTTACCTCGATATTTTTTGCGACGCCCTGATCCTTCGAAAGGTCGAGCCTTATTTCGTCAATTTGGGCAAGCGTCTGGTCAAGTCGCCCAAGATTTATTTTCGCGACTGTGGCCTCTTGCACGCCTTGCTCGGCATCGGCCACGCCGACGCCCTGCAAGGCCATCCTCTGTCGGGCTACTCCTGGGAGGGCCTGGTCATCAACCACATCGCTGCCCTGCTGCCCATGGTGGCTGGCGGCGGCGCGAGTTTGCACTTTTACCGAACTGCTGCCGGGGCGGAACTCGATGCGGTGGTTGACACCGGCAACGAGCGCATCGGCTTTGAAATCAAGCTGTCTGACGCGCCGCGGGTAAGCAAGGGTTTTTGGAACGCCTGCACCGACCTGGGCTTGAGCCGGGCCTATGTGGTGGCGCCGGTGGCCAGCGGCTGGCCCCTGGGCGAGCGGGCCCAGGTGATACAACTGCTTGATCTGCCTGCGGTGTTGGGGCTGAGTCCCTGAATTTGCAGCCAGCCCCTTTAGCGCCAAGCGCGAGCCTTCGAACCTTTTCATCACCCTCTTCTTTAAAGGAAACACACATGAGCAAACCCATCAAAGTCGCCCTGGCTGGCGCCGGCGCCTTCGGCATCAAGCACCTCGACGGCATCAAGAACATCGAAGGCGTCGAGGTCATCTCTCTGATCGGGCGTGAGTTGGCCAAGACGCAAGAGGTCGCGGCCAAGTACGGCATCGAGCATGTCACCACCGATCTGGCCGAGAGTCTGAAGATCAAGGAGGTCGACGCGGTCATCTTGTGCACCCCCACGCAAATGCACGCCAGTCAGAGCCTGGCCTGCCTGCGCGCGGGCAAGCATGTGCAAGTCGAGATTCCGCTGTGTGACGTCTACAAAGACGGGCAGGACGTGCTGGCCCTGCAAAAGCAGACCGGCCTGGTGGCCATGGTCGGCCACACCCGGCGTTTCAACCCCAGCCACCAGTGGGTCAATCGCAAGATCAAGGCGGGCCAGTTCAACATCCAGCAGATGGATGTGCAGACCTACTTTTTTCGTCGCACCAATATGAACGCGCTGGGCCAGCCGCGCAGCTGGACCGACCACCTGCTCTGGCACCATGCCGCCCACACGGTGGACCTGTTCGCCTACCAATGCGGCAGCCCCATCGTCAAGGCCAACGCCATCCAGGGCCCGATCCATCCGACGCTGGGCATCGCGATGGACATGAGCATCCAGCTGCAAGCGGCCAGCGGCGCGATCTGCACGCTCAGCCTGTCTTTCAACAACGATGGCCCGCTGGGCACCTACTTTCGCTACATTGGTGACACCGGCACCTACCTGGCCCGCTACGACGACCTCTATACCGGCAAGGAAGAAAAGATCGATGTCTCGCAGGTCGACGTGTCGATGAACGGCATCGAGTTGCAAGACCGTGAGTTCTTCGCCGCCATCCGCGAGGGGCGCGAGCCCAATGCGAGCGTCGCGCAGGTCTTGCCCTGCTACCAGGTGCTGCATCAGTTGGAGCAGCAACTGGCTTGAACTGTTTTCCTCCCTCGGCCTTCAGAAAGAGGGCCGGGGTGAGGGCGTCCGCCCCACTGAACTTTTTTTGCGAGAACACCATGCAACAACGCCAACTCGGCCCCTTCAGCGTCAGCGCCATTGGCCTGGGCTGCATGAACATCTGCCATGCTTATGGCACCCCGATCTCTCAAGAGGAGGCCGGGCGGGTGCTGCTGGCTGCGCTCGATGCCGGCGTGACCCACTTTGACACCGCTGCCTTGTATGGCTTTGGTGTCAGCGAGACGCTGGTGGGCCAGTTCCTCTCGCGCCACCGGTCGCAGTTCACCCTGGCCAGCAAATGCGGCATGACCGGCGTGCCCAATGAGCAGGGCGTGAAGGTGCGCGTCATCGACGGCCGCCCCGCCACGATCAAGGCCACCTGCGAGGAGGCGCTGCAGCGTTTGCGAACCGACGTGATTGACCTGTATTACCTGCACCGCTGGGACAAGAAAGTCCCCATCGAAGACAGCGTGGGTGCGCTGGCTGACCTGGTGCGAGAAGGCAAGATCCGCAGCATTGGCCTGTCGGAGGTGTCGGCCGCCACCTTGCGCCGCGCGCATGCTGTGCACCCGATCGCGGCGCTGCAGACCGAGTATTCGCTGTGGTCGCGCAATGCCGAAATCGCGGTGCTTGCGGCCTGCAAAGAACTCGGCGTGAGCTTCGTGGCCTTCAGCCCGGTGGCACGCGGTTTTTTGTGCGGCGCCCCGCTCGATGTGACGGCTTTCGATGCCAAAGACATCCGCCGCGCCATGCCCCGGTTTTCGCCCGAGAACTATGCCAAGAACCAGGCGCTGCTGCCCGCCTATCACGCGATTGCGGCCGAAGTCGGCTGCACGCCCGCACAATTGGCGCTGGCCTGGCTGCTGCATCAGGGCCCGCATATTCTGCCCATCGTGGGCACGCGCAGCGCAGACCATCTAAAGGACGGTCTGGGCGCGCTGTCGGTGCAACTGCCCGCCTCGGTACTGGCGCAACTCGACGCCCTGATCAATTCGCAGACGGTGCACGGTGACCGCTACAACGCCCAGGCCAACAGCGAGGTTGATACCGAGGTGTTTTGAGCCGGGGATTGGTCTGTGGCTGAGGATGGGCTGAGCAGGCGATTTGAGGCAAGGCCTGCAAAACCCTGTCGTCGCGATCCAAGGGGCTTTGATTCAAACTGACCCTGGCTTTGACTGCACAGGCGGTC
>CANHBU010000210.1 GCA_947458345.1 Comamonadaceae bacterium | reverse complement strand
GAGTCAGTTCGGGGGCATGCTGGCCTTCGAACTCAAGGGCGGGGCGCAGGCCGGAAAGCGCTTCATGAACGCGCTGCAATTGGTGACCCGGGCGGTCAGCTTGGGTGATGCCGAGTCCTTGGCTCAGCATCCGGCGAGCATGACGCACAGCGCCTACAGCCCCGAAGAGCGCGCCGCCCACGGCATCTCCGAGGGGCTGGTGCGACTTTCGGTGGGCTTGGAAGATGCGCAGGATCTGAAGAAGGATGTTGCGCAAGCGCTCCAGCGCAGTATCAACAGCCCCAAGGCCTGGACGGAACCGGCCATGGCATAAAGCAGGAAAGGCTGATCTGCCCCCAGCTTGGGTAGTCAGAAGTCACCGCAAGTCCTCAGGCTGTTGGTTTTGCGCTATGGTCTGATGATGCAAATCAGTTTTTGGCAGTTGGGTCTGAAAAACGCCTGGCGCGATTGGCGCGCGGGGCAATTGCGCCTGCTGGTGCTGGCGGTGTCGCTGGCCGTCGCGGCCCTGACGGCGGTGGGTTTTTTTGCCGATCGCCTGCAAGGCGGGCTCGAGCGTGACGCTCGGCAGCTGCTGGGCGGCGATGTGGTCATCAGCAGCGACCGCCCGACCCCTGCGGCTTTTGTCGAGCGGGCCAGAGGCAGCGGCTTGACGCTGGTTCAGCTGGTCAGCTTCCCGACCATGGCGCGTGCGCTCGAGCAGGACGGCGGCGAGAGCAAATTGGTTGCGTTTAAGGCGGTTGAGCCCGGATACCCGCTGCGCGGCAAGCTGCGCGTGGCCAGCGGCCCGCAGCAGGCCGAAGAGGTCACCCGCGACATTCCGGCCCCCGGTCAGGTCTGGGTCGACCCCTCCTTGCTTGACGCCCTGGGGCTGGAGATCGGGCAGAGCCTGCTGCTGGGCGACAAGAGCTTGCGCATCGACAAGCTCATCATTCAAGAGCCTGACCGCGGTGGCGGCTTCATGAGTTTTTCGCCGCGTGTCATGGTCAATCAGGCCGACGTGCCGGCCACCGGCTTGATCCAGCCGGCCAGCCGCACCAACTACCGGCTGGTGGTGGCGGGCAGCGATGCGCAGGTGCGCGACTACACGCGCTGGGTGCAGGCGCAGATTGACGCCGGCAAGATGCGCGGCCTGCGCATCGAATCGCTAGAGGGAGGGCGCCCCGAAATGCGCCAGACCCTCGACCGAGCCGGTAAGTTTCTGAGCCTCGTGGCCTTGCTCGCAGCGCTGCTGAGCGCCGTTGCCGTGGCCATTGTCGCGCGCGGTTTTGCAGCCAGCCATCTCGACGCCTGCGCCATGCTGCGCGTGCTCGGGCAAAGCCAGCGCAGCATCGCCCTGGCCTATGCCCTGGAGTTTTTGTTGGTGGGTCTGCTGGCCAGCCTGCTCGGCCTAGCCCTCGGGTATGCAGTGCACCACGTCTTTGTCATGCTGCTGGCCGGACTGGTGGAGTCGCAGCTGCCGATGCCGGGCTTGGCGCCCGTCGGCTTGGGCCTGGGCATGGGCCTGACCTTGATGCTGGCCTTTGGCCTGCCGCCGGTGCTGCAACTGGCCCAGGTGCCGCCACTGCGCGTGATGCGCCGCGATGTCGGCAATTTGCGACCGGTTTCGCTGGCGGTGCTGCTGCTCGGGGTGGCGGGCTTTGCTGGACTCTTGCTGGCCGTTAGTAGCGATCTCAAGCTCGGCCTGATTGCAGTGGGCGGCTTTGCCGCTGCGGTGCTGTTTTTTGCGCTCGTCAGCTGGGTCGCGGTGCGTCTGCTCAGGGCTTTGGTCAACGAGGCCAGTGCGCCGCGTTGGCTGATGCTTGCCACGCGGCAGGTGGCGGCGCGCCCCGGCTATGCGGTCGTGCAGGTCAGTGCGCTGGCCGTCGGCCTGCTGGCGCTGGTGCTGCTGGTGCTTTTGCGCACCGATCTGATTCGCAGCTGGCAGCAGGCCACACCGCCCGATGCGCCCAACCGCTTCGTCATCAACGTTCAGCCCGAGCAGAGCCAGGACTTTCAGCAGGCGCTGCGCCAGGCGGGTGTTGAGCGCTTTGACTGGTTTCCCATGATCCGGGGCCGGTTGGTGGCGGTCAACGATAAGCCGGTGGCACCGCAAGAGTACGGCGATGACCGCGCCCAGCGCCTGGTCGAGCGCGAATTCAACCTCTCGCACAGTGCCGAGCTGCCCCCCCACAATCAGGTGGTGGGTGGTCGTTGGAGCGCCGAAGACAGCCAGGGCCTGAGCGTTGAAGACGGCTTGGCGCGCACCCTGGGCCTGAAGCTCGGGGACCGACTGAGCTTTGACATCGCCGGGCAAATTCGCAGCGCCCGCATCACCAGCTTGCGCAAGGTCGATTGGGGCTCGATGCGCGTGAATTTTTTCGTGATCTTCCCGGTCTCGCAAATGCCCGAGGTGCCGCTGACTTACATCTCGGCCTTTCGCGCGCCCGAAGCGGCGGCGCGCGTCGAACAAGGCCGGCGCCTGAGCTTTGACAACCAGCTCGTGCGTCGCTTTCCCAACATCACCAATGTGGACATGACGGCCACCATCTCGCAGGTCCAGCGGGTGCTCGGCCAGGTCATTCGGGCGGTCGAATTCCTGTTTGCCTTTACCCTGGCAGCTGGCCTGGTGGTGCTGTTTGCGGCCGTGACGGCCACGCGTGAGGAGCGCACGCGCGAATTTGCCATCATGCTGGCTTTGGGGGGGCGGGCCTCTTTGCTGCGGCAGGTGCAACGCGCCGAGCTGGCCGGCGTGGGTCTGCTGGCCGGCTTTCTGGCCTCGGCGGTTGCATCGGCCGTGGGCTGGGCGCTGGCGCATTTCGTCTTCGATTTCGAGTGGACCGCATCGCCCCTGGTGCTGCTGGCCGGCAGCGCCGCCGGCGCCGCGCTGGCTTTGCTCGCCGGTTGGTGGGGCTTGCGCTCGGTGCTCAGCACGCCGGTGGTGCAGACTTTGCGCAGGGCGCAGTAAGGCGATCGGCTTGGGTCTTGCCCTGCGCGGGCGGCTGCCTGACGCGACAATGCCGCCATGCAAACGCAAGAACCTTCCCCAGGCGATCCGCCTTTTGAAACCCCCTTCGAATGGATAGGCGGCCAGGCGCGCATCGAGGCCCTGGTCGAGCGCTTTTACGACCTGATGGACCTCGAGCCCGACTATGCAGCCTTGCGCGCGGCGCACGGCAGCGATTTGACGCAGGCCCGCCAGCGCCTGGGCTGGTTTTTGTGCGGCTGGATGGGTGGGCCTGAGCACTACACCGAGCGTTTTGGCCACCCGCGGCTGCGCATGCGGCACATGCCGTTTGGCATCGGGCTGGCCGAGCGCGACCAGTGGCTGGCCTGCATGGACCAGGCGATGCAGGAAACCGGTGTGGACGATCGACTGCGCCGGCGTCTGAACAGCTCTTTCTTTCAAACCGCCGACTGGATGCGCAACCGGGGCGAGCCGCAGTAGTCGCGGTGGCCGCAGCAGCGGCAATAGCCGCAATAGCCCAGCCTCGCGGCGACGGGCCCCATCACGGGCTGGGCCTCTTGAGCTCAGGGCGCCGACGATTTGGCGGTGGGCGCAAGCAACACCACCAAGGCGCCGGCGCCGCCTTCGGCCGGCCTGGCCTGCACAAAGGCCAGCACTTCTTTTTTTTGCACGAGCCAGCTCTGTACTCGGCCCTTGAGCACAGGGGTCTTGCCCGGCGAGCCCAGGCCTTTGCCGTGCACCACGCGCACGCAGCGCCAGCCGTTTTTGTGCGCCTGGCGAATGAAGTCGGCCAGGGCTTGGCGGGCGTCTTCGCGCCGCAAGCCATGCAGGTCAAACTGGCCTTGCAGCTGCCAGCCGCCGCGCCTGAGCTTGCGCACCACATCGGGCCCGAGCCCCGGGCGGCGAAAGCTCAGGGTCTCGTCGGTTTCGAGCAGGGTTTCGACGTCGAACTCGTCGGACAGCGCTTCGCGCATCACCGCCTGTTCGTCAAGCCGATGCTGCACCGGCACGGGCTGCGGGCGGGCCGGTGCAGCGGGCTTGCTTTGCCTGTGCTTGCTCGGCAAAGGCCGCACCGGTCCGATGCTGCGGGCAAACAACTGCTGCTGCGCTAGCTGCGCGCGCTCGGCCTGCAGCCGCGCCGCCTCCTGCTCGGCCCGCAGCTTGGCCTGGCGCTCAATCTCCATCTTGAGTCGCTTGAGCTCACGGAGGTCCTTGATGGGCGCGGCTTTCATAGACGGCACTGTAAGGCAGGCGCCGCGCCGCTGCCGCTATGCGGGCATGGCGCTTACATGAGCCCCATTTCGGCCATCGAGCAGGCGTGCTCGGAGGTCACCACGAAGTGATCGAGCACCCGCACATCGATCAGCGCCAGTGCGCTTTTGAGGCTTTGCGTGAGCACTTCGTCGGCGCGCGAGGGCTGGGTCGATCCGCTGGGGTGGTTGTGTGCCAGCACCACCGCCACCGCATGCAGGCTCAGCGAGCGCACGGCCACTTCGCGCGGGTAGACGCTGGTTTGGGTGACCGTGCCGCGAAACATTTCTTCGAAGGCAATCAGCCGGTGCTGGCTGTCCAGGAACATCACGGCAAACACCTCGTGCGCTTTGGCGCCCAGTTGCAATTGCAGGTATTGGCGCACGGTGTGCGGGCTGTCGAACAAGGGCCGGCTTTGCAGTTGCTGGCTCAAAGCGCGGCGCGAGATTTCGAGCACCGCCAACAATTCGGCTCGCTTGGCCGGCCCCAGACCCTTGACGGCCTGGAGCGCCGGCGCCTGGCT
>CANHBU010000209.1 GCA_947458345.1 Comamonadaceae bacterium | reverse complement strand
TGTAGTGGCCAAAACGCTCAGGGATGTGTTCCAGGTAGCCCGGCTCGACCTTGCCTCGGCGCGCGAGTTTGAGCCGCAGCAGCGGCTGGGCCGCCACGGTCAGCCAGGAGTACAGGCGGGAGTACAGGTGCTCCATCATGCGGCCAGAACCCCGCGCCAGGCCTGCCAGACGGACTCGACCGAGGGCGTGGGCTCGGCGTAGACGCTGACCTGGCGCCGACTGAGGGCGGGCTCGGCGGGCTCTGGCCCAGTGCGCCAGGCCGTATCGAAGTTGTAAATCTGCACATGCGCCAGCCCCAGGGCCACCGCCATATGACTCAGGCCACTGTCGACGCCGATCACTCCGGCACAGCCGCGCATCGACTCGAGCAGGGCATCGAGCGACAGGCGCGGCCAGACCTGCGCATGCCGACACCGCTGAGCCAGCCACTGGCTGCGCTGCTCCTCCTCGTCGCTGCCGTGCGGCAAGGCCAGGCCAAAACCGGCTGATTCCAGCGCAGCTGCGAGTTCGAGCCAATGCTCGAGCGGCCACTGCTTGTCTGCGCGCGAAGTGCCATGCGCCAACACCACGCAGGGCCGGGCCAGATCGGCGGGTGCTGGCGGACCGCCGACTGGCACGGCGACCGGCACGCCGACCGGGGTCTGCAGCCCGTAGCGTGGGGCACCGGCCAGGTCATAGCCCAGCGCATGGGCACACAGCAAGCGAGAGCGGTGCACCGCATGGACATGGCGCTCCAGCGAGATGGCCACGTCGGCCACCCAGCGCGTGGGCGCCTCGTAGGCCGAGCCGTCGGTGCGATGGGCCATGGCATAGCGGCGCCCGCCCGCGGACAGCCGGGCCAGCCACGACACCCAGGCCGATTTGCTCAAGCCCTGCAAATCGATGATCGCGTCATAGTCATGGCGCTGCAGATCGGCCTTGAAGTCTCGCCACTGCAGGCCGGTGGCGGCGCTCCAAGGCGCTTTGCGCCAGCGCCGCAAATCGCAGACGATGACCCGCTCCACGCCGGCGCAGCGCTGCGCCAAGGGGGCAAAAGCGCGCTCGACCACCCAATCGATCCGGGCCTGCGGCAAGGCCGAGGCCAGATCCTGAACCGCTGGCATGGTGTGCACCACATCGCCCAGCGAGGACAGCTTGACGATCAGGATGCGCATGCCGTGGTCAAGCCGATGCTCAGTGCGCCGCGCCTTGCAGCTGAGCCCCAGGCTTGACCCGCTGCAGCAAGGCCAGCATGTCGGCCTCAATGCGCTGCAAGGCGGCATCGGTGTGGCCCTCAAATCGCAGCACCAGGACAGGCGTCGTGTTGGACGCACGGATCAGACCAAAGCCATCGGGCCAATCGATGCGCAGCCCGTCTATGGTCGAGACCTGGGCCGGCGCTGAAAACTGCTGCTGCCCCAGCGCAACGAGCTCGGCCACGAGCCGGGGCGGCTCGCCTTCGGCACACGCCACGTTGAGCTCCGGTGTGCTGTGACTGCTGGGCAGGGCGTGCAGCACGGCCGATACGTCGGCGCTGCGGCTGAGGATTTCGAGCAGACGGGCGCCGGCATAGCTGCCGTCGTCAAAGCCGAACCAGCGCTCCTTGAAAAAAATATGCCCGCTCATCTCGCCGCCCAAGGGCGAATCGAGCTCGCGCATGCGCGCCTTGATGAGCGAATGCCCGGTCTTGTACATCACCGCCCGCCCGCCCGCCGCCTCGATCGCTGGCGCCAGGCGCTGCGAGCACTTGACATCAAACAAGATGGGCGCGCCCGGCACGCGCGACAAAACGTCGCGCGCAAACAGCATCATCTGGCGGTCGGGGTAGATGGTTTGCCCGTCCCGGGTGACGATGCCCAGCCGGTCGCCATCGCCGTCAAAGGCCAGGCCGAGCTCGGCATCGCTGCTGTGCAAGGCGGCGATCAGGTCGCGCAGGTTCTCGGGCTTGCTCGGATCGGGGTGGTGATTGGGAAATTGGCCATCGACTTCGCTGAACAGCTCGATCACCTCGCAGCCCAGGGCCCGAAACAGGGCCGGCGCCGAAGCCCCGGCAATGCCGTTGCCGCTGTCGACCACCAGCTTCATGGGGCGCGCGAGTTTGACGTCTGAGACGATGCGCTCGCAGTAGGCGGGCCAAACATCGGCCGCTCGCACCTTACCGGGCTCACTGGACAAGGCCCAGGACTCGTCTTGCATCATGAGGCGCAAAGCCTGGATCTCATCGCCATAAATCGCGCGGCCGGCCAGCACCATCTTGAAGCCGTTGTAGTCCTTGGGGTTGTGGCTGCCGGTGACCTGGATGCCACTGGCACACAAGGTGCTGGCGGCAAAGTAGAGCATGGGCGTGGTGACGGCGCCGACATCGATCACGTCCACACCCGCTGCAATCAGACCCTGCATCAAGGCTGCGCTGAGCGCGGGCCCAGACAGCCGCCCGTCGCGCCCAACGGCCACCACAGTTTGCCCCTGGCGCATGGCCTGCGTGCCAAAGGCCAGACCAAGCGCGCGGGCCACCGCCTCATCCAGAGTTGAAGGCACGACGCCGCGGATGTCATAGGCCTTGAAGATCGAGGAGTGCAGTTGCATGAAAGCCTTTTGGGTGTTCGTCTCTGACGCAGGCAACCGGCTTGGCCGATTCGATCGAAGGCAATGTCCGCGCGAGGCTTGCATTTTAAATGGGGCAGGCGCGGCGCAGCGGACTCATCGGTGGGCAAGAGGGCCGCAGCGCCGGCTCTGGCGTATCATCTTTTGCCCACGACCTGCCGGCTAGGCTAAGCGGCGCGATGTCCACCCTGGCGACCATGTCCTCCAAACCCGTTTCCACGCCCGTACAAGCCTGCTGCGCCACGCCCCTGGGGCCCGTGCGTCTGCTGGCCAGCGAACACGGTCTGGCAGGCTTGTGGTTCGAGGACCAAAAACACAGGCCCGAGGCGCTCGATACCGAGTGGCCCAGCCAGCCGCAGCACCCCTTGCTCGTGCGGGCCCAGGCCCAACTGGCGCAGTACTTTGCCGGCCAGCGCCACCCTTTCGATCTGCCACTGGACCTGGGCCCGTGTACGGCCCTGCAGCAACGGGTCTGGCAGGCCTTGCTTGAGATCGCGCCCGGAGACACTTGCAGCTATGGCGAGTTGGCCCGGCGCATTGGGCAGCCCAGAGCAGTGCGCGCGGTGGCAGGCGCCGTCGGGCGCAACCGCCTGTCGATCTTCGTGCCCTGTCACCGGGTCCTGGGCAGCGACGGTTCGCTCACCGGTTATGCCGGCGGCCTGGCCAGAAAGCGCGCCTTGCTGCAGCTTGAGGGTCATTTTTGAATTCGACTGGCTCCGATCAGGGTCGCTGGCTGGCACAGTTCGTCGCACTCGGGGCGATCTGGGGCTCGTCCTTCATGTTCATGCGTCTGGCCGTGGCCGACTTCGGCCCCGTTGCCACCGCCACCCTGCGCGTGAGCTTGGGCGCCCTGTTCCTGCTGCCACTGCTGCTCTGGCGCGGCCAGTGGCCCGCGCTGCGGGCGCGCTGGCCGGCCATCTTTTTCGTCGGCTTGCTCAATTCGGGCATCCCGTTTGCGCTGTTTGCCTTCTCGCTGCTGACCATCACCACCGGACTGTCGTCGATCATCAATGCCACCGTGCCCATGTTCGGGGCCTTGGTGGCTTGGCTTTGGCTGGGCGAGCGGCCGGGGCTGTGGCGCATCGTCGGGCTGGTGCTGGGTTTTCTGGGCGTGAGCCTGCTGGCCTGGGACCAAGCCGGCCTGCGAGCCACAGCCGTGCATCCGATCTGGGCCATGGCGGCATGCCTGGGCGCCTGCATCAGCTACGCCCTGGCAGCGAGCTACACGCGCCTGTACCTGCAAGATGTGCCGCCTCTAGCCGCGGCCACCGGCAGCCAGATCGGCGCCGCTCTGGGCATGGCCCTGCCGGCCCTGTGGCTGTGGCCGCAGCAGCCACCGAGCCAGGCAGCCTGGCTGTCGCTGCTGGTGCTCGGCGCACTGTGCACCGGCGTGGCCTACCTGCTGTACTTTCGCCTGCTCGGCAGCGCCTCGCCCTCGCGCGCGCTGGCCGTCACCTATTTGATCCCGCTGTTCGCCGTAAGCTATGGCGTGACCTTGCTCGACGAGCCTTTTACCGCAGGCATGGGCTTGAGTGCGCTCGTCATCTTGCTCGGCACAGCCATGGCCACCGGCATGATCGCGCCTGACGCACTGCTGCAGCGTTTTCGCAAGAGGCCAGACTCGCCCTGAGGGCTTTGAGGCCAGCGGCCAAACGCCTTAGCGGCCCAGTACACCCTTGAACAGGTCCCTGGCCTTGTCCTTGACCGCCTCGTCCACCCGGGTCTTGACCTCGCGCTTTTTCTCCTCGATCTGGGTCTTGGCGGCTTCTTGCAGCATGGCGCCCCAGTCGATTTTGTATTTGAGCGCGTCAAAGGGCCCGCTGGCGCGCACCGCCAGGGTCAAACCCTTGAGCTCGGCGGCGTCTTTGCCGCCCTGCCCCTGCCCGCTGGCCACCGCGCTGACACGGGCCAGGTAGTTGAGCTGCCCGCCGGCCAGATCAACCTCGCCGGCGCCTGAAAGACGCAGAAAAGGCGACTTCATGCGCAGGTCGTCGTTGCGGGCCACACCGCCCGCGATCTTGAAGCTTGCCGCGAGCTCTGAAAAATCGGTTTTGAGCGTGGACTGCGCAGCCTGCGTCGTCTGGTCCTGCCCGATCCGCGCCTTGACCTCGCGCAGGCTCTGCGCCAGATTGATCCCCTTGTAGGCGCCGTCGC
>CANHBU010000208.1 GCA_947458345.1 Comamonadaceae bacterium | reverse complement strand
GGCCGCCTGGCCGATGCGGGCCCAAACGTCCAATGTCTTCCTGGGCTGATCCCGTGAACACGCCCGAGCCCTTGGATTTGGGAGGCATCCGCATCACACGCATCGTGGAGTCGCAAGGGCCGCTGCTTAAACCGGCAGAGATCTTTCCGGACTCCAGTCCCGAGATCATCGAAGCCAACAAACACTGGCTGACTCCGGCCTTCTACGACCCGCCGTCGGACCGCCTGGTGATCTGCATTCAGTCTTTCCTGCTGGAGACCGATACGCTGAAGATCCTGGTCGACACCTGCGTGGGGGACTGCAAGCCGCGTGTTCGGGCCGATTTCGACGGGCAGCGCTGGCACTGGCTCGACCGGCTCGCCGCGCTGGGCATTTCCCCGCAGCAGATCGACGTGGTCCTGTCCACGCATCTGCATGTGGACCATGTGGGCTGGCACACCCGGCTTGAGGGCGGACGGTGGCGGCCGACCTTTGAGCGCGCGCGTTACTTGTTCACGCATCCTGAGTGGGACTACTGGCAGCACAACGAGGGGCACCCGGCACTGGTGCGCACCGGCGACTACATTGGCGACTCGGTCTGGCCGGTGTTCGAGGCCGGACAGGCGGACCTGGTGGCCATGGACCACGAGATCGCCCCGGGGATCCGCCTGGTGCCGCTGCCCGGCCACACGCCTGGGCATGTGGGCGTGGCCATCGAGGGCTTGTCGGGCCGGCTGATGCTCACGGCCGATTTGTTCCACCACCCGCTGCAGTGCAGCTATCCCCAGTGGAACACACGCTTTTGCCTGAACGCCGAGCAATCGCGTCAGACGCGCATGGAGACGATGCGGCGGCTCAGTGAAGAAGGAACCCTGCTCATGCCCTCTCATTTTCCGACGGCGCGCCCAGGTCGCCTGCTGGCCGTGCGCGAAGGCGAACCAGAGGCCCGATTGGGCCACGTGTACCGCTACGTGTGCGACTGCTAAAACCGGGCGTCTTCGCTGATTCCAATCATCGGGATAGCACCAATGTTCATTAAAGGAGGCTCCCAAATAATGTCCTCCATCATGACGACTGACGCCCCACTTGCCCGCACGTCCTCCGGCCTGCTTCGCGGCAGCAGCGAAAACGGTATTCACGTCTTTCGCAAGGTCCCTTACGCGGCGCCGCCGGTCGGTGCTCTGCGCTTTGCCCGGCCCGCACCCGTCGAGTCTTGGCAAGGCGAGCGTGATGCGACGCAAGATGGCCCGGTGCCCTTGCAGCCCGTCTCGCGACTGCGCGCGGCCATGGGTGACTTTCAAGCCGATCAGGGTGAGGACTGCCTGTCGCTGACCATCACCACACCCGGCGTGGACAAGGGTCGGCGCCCGGTCCTGATCTGGTTGCATGGCGGCGCCTTCTGGACAGGGGCCGGCTCCATCGACTGGTACTCGGGCGCGTCCCTCTCACATCATGGTGACATGGTGGTGGTGGGTGTCAATTACCGGCTGGGCGCACTGGGATTTCTCGACATTCCCGGCGTGTCCGATCCCAATCTCGGCCTGCACGATCAAATCGCGGCCCTCGAATGGGTGCATCGGGAAATCGAGCGCTTCGGCGGTGACCCCGACAACATCACCGTGGCGGGCCAGTCGGCGGGGGGTCTGTCGATCCTGGCTATGCTGGGGCATCCGGGTTGCCGCAAGATGATCCGTCGCGCCATCGTGCAAAGCGCACCCTTCGGACGCCTGCTCAAGACGCGAGCCGAGTCGCAGGCCATTGCCGAGGCCATCGCCAAAAAGATAGGGATCACCGATCCCGGGCAATGGCGCACGGTCAGTGCCCAAAGCATCAATGAGGCCCAGCTGGTCGTGGCACGCAGTATGGGGGCGTTTGCCAACACCACCCCCGCGTTCATTCCCGTCATCGACCATGAGCTGCTCGGGGAAGACATCATTGGCGCCGCACTGGCCGGCGCGGCCCATTGCGACGTGATGATCGGCTACACGCGCGATGAAATGGCCGCATTCTTCGCACCGGACGAGCAGATCCACAAGGCTTCGCCCGAGCAGTTGCGCTCCGTGTTCGCCCGGCTCTTTGGTGCGGCTGCCGACGATGCCATGACCGAATACCGCCAGCGCGCGCGCGGGCAGGGCAACGCCTCGCTCCTGGGGCAGGTGCTCGGCGATGCCTCTTTTGGTGCCGGCGTTTATGAGTTTGCCGAACGACTGGCCGCACTCGGCAGACCTGCGTGGGTGTATCGCTTCGACTGGGCAGCCCCCGACAACCGCTTTGGCGCTTGCCATTGCTGCGAGCTCCCCTTCATGTTCGACACGCTGCCCGCATGGCAAGCACCCATGCTCGAAGGCGGTGAGACGCGCTCGATGGGCAGACTGGCTGCGCAGATGCGCGATGCTTGGGCAGCCTTCGCCGCCCGGGGCGATCCTTCGCATTCCGAACTGGCCCATTGGCCCCGCTTCGGGGCAGATAGGCAGACCATGCTGTTTGACGTGCACAGCCGGGTGGCCCACGACCCGGCCGGACGGACGCGGTGGAAATACTGGCCATGAGCGAGCCCCAAATCCGGTTTGAGGGCGTTGGGCTCACGCTCGGGGGCGAGGCCATCTACGACGATCTGAGCTTTAGCGTCGAGCGCGGTGAGTTCGTCTGCCTGCTCGGTCCCTCAGGCTGCGGCAAATCGACCGCGCTGCGCCTGATTGGCGACTTGCTCGCGGCCAAATCCGGCACCGTGACCGTGGGCGGCAAGCCGCCGTCGCAGGCGTGGCAGGACGTGGCTTTTGTGTTTCAGTCGCCCCGGCTGGCGCCCTGGCGCAATGCACTCGAAAACGTGCTGCTGGGCGTCGAGTTGCGAAGCGGGCGCGCCCAAGCGCGTCAATCCGAGGCGCGCGCCCGGGAACTGCTGGCGCTGGTGGGACTGTCCGATTCGGCACACAAGTACCCGTCCATGCTCTCGGGCGGGGAGCGCCAGAGAGTGGCCATCGCACGGGCCTTGGCGGTCGATCCCTCCATTGTGTTGATGGATGAGCCGTTTTCGGCGCTCGACCCCAACACCCGCAGGCGCCTGCGCTCCGAGATTGAAAGCATCTGGCAGCGTACGGGTCGCACCGTGCTGCTGGTCACTCACGACATCGAAGAAGCCATCGTCCTGGCCGATCGCATCGTCCTGCTGTCCAACAAGCCCACGCGTGTGCTGGAGAGCATTTCCGTCGAGGTTCCACGGCCCAGGCGGCTGTCGGGCCATCCCGACCTGCAAGCGCTCAGGGAGCGCCTGCAGCGTCTCTTTCAATCCCTTGAGACCCAACCGGAGGAACTTTGACATGACACTGAGCCGTCGCCATTTCCTGGCTGCATCCACGGCCCCGGCCATTTTGTCGGCATCGCCCTTGCGCGCACAGACCAAACCCAAGGTCAGCTATGCCTACCTTCTCGATCCCGCCTACGACGCCGTGGTGTGGGCGATCAAGAACGGCAAGGTCCGCTCTAACCTCATCGACGTAGAGGCCACCGGCCTGCTGATCCCCCAATTGCTTCAGGTCACATCGACCAAGCAGTACGACGTCGTGATGACCGCCGTGATCGGTGTGCCGGCAGCCATTGCGCGTGGCCTCGAGTTGCGCATCCTGTCTGCCGCGCTTCACACCTCACCGGTGGGCGAAGGCGCTGGCGTGTGGGTCAAAAAGGGCAGTCCGATCACCTCGCCGAGCGCCCTGAAAGGGCGCACGCTTGGCTCTTATGGCCTGCGATCGACGGGCTATATGTACGTGCGCGAGGCGATTCGCCTGAAGTTCGGCCTGAACATGGCGCTGGAGGGCGGCGATGTGCGGCAGGTCGAAGTCCAGGCCCCCAACCTGCCGGCTGCGCTGGCCACCGGCCAGACCGATGCCGCCACGCTCATCCACAGCCAGGCCTGGCGCGCCATGCAAAGCGGCGATTTCGTCAACATCTGCGAGACCAACGCCATCCTCAACGAACGCTATGGCCCCCTGGTCTCGGCGGTCAACGTGTCCTATCCTGACCGCCTGGCTCAACGGGCCGAGCACATCATCGAGTTCAACCGCATGCTCAAGGCCTCGGTGGCCTACGCCCTGAGCAACCGCGATGAAGTGTTCGGTGCGATTGCCAAGCAGGCCAATATCGACCGCGGCTTCCTGGACTGGTGGTTCGACAAGACCACCCGTGTGCCTGCGGTCTTCGGTGACGAGCATGCCAAGGCTGTGCAGGTCGGCTGGAACATCGGGCGTGACCTCGGCATGGTCGCTTCGGTGCCAGATGTTAGGGCCTACACCTGGGACAAGACCCTGCGTTCATGAGTTCCACAGTCACCGCCCGTCCCGCAGGTCAAACACGGGGCGGGCGTCTTTTGGCGCTTGGCTTCGTCTTGGCGCTGGTGCTGGCTTGGTATGCGTCGGTCAATCATGTGCCCGCCTACGTGCTGCCCCCGCCGGGCGAGGTTGGCGCTGCCATACTGAAATTCGCCACCTCAGCACAGCGCCTGTCCCATCTTGGGGCCACGCTGGCCCACATCGGCTCGGCAATTGCTATTTCTTTCGTGGCGGGCTCTTTTCTGGCGTTTGCTGCCCATTACGCCGGTTGGAGTGCGCCGTCCATCCACCAGCGTCTGAGCCCCTTCCTGAGCGCGTTTTCCGGCATTGGCTGGACGCTGCTCTCGGTGATCTGGTTTGGTGTGTCGAGCTTTACGGTGGTTTTCACCATCGTGGTCGTGCTGCTGCCCTTCGCCATCGTGAACCTGCGCGAAGGTCTGC
>CANHBU010000207.1 GCA_947458345.1 Comamonadaceae bacterium | reverse complement strand
GGCTCGGAGCGCAGACGGTTGATCTGGCGAATCAGGATGAAGATCACGAAGGCCAGCAAAATGAAGTTGACCAGCACGGTCAGAAAACTGCCGTAGGCCAGTACCGGAACGCCTGCCTTGCGCAGCGCCTCCAGGCTGGTGCCCACCCCCGCCGGCACGGCGCCCAGCACGATAAAGAGGTTGGAAAAATCGACCCGTCCGAGCACCGCCGACAGCATGGGCATGATGACGTCGCCCACCAGCGATTCGACGATCTTGCCAAAGGCGCCGCCGATGATCACGCCCACCGCCAAGTCGACCACATTGCCCCGGAGCGCAAACTGCTTGAATTCTTGAAGCACAGCTCATCCTTAAGTAAAAACTACTCAATTTTAGAGCGCGTGCGTCTGCTTTCAAAGCGCTGCCGCAAGATGCGGCGTCGGGCCCAAGACAGTGCTGGGCGCGCAAGAGCAGACGCCCTGGGGTTCAGGTTGGCCGGCTTTGGCCGCCAAACAGGGTTTCGGCGCGAAACCCGAGGCCAGGCAGCCGCATGGGCAGCTCGCCTCCAGTGGCCCAGGTGTCCAGGGCTCCGTTGGAGAGCCCTTCTCGCACGGCTTCGCCCAGATCGCGTACTCTGGCGGACGGGACTTTGGCCGCATTGAGCCGCTCTTCGAGGTCTTGGGCTTTCTGCTCGCTCAGGGCCGTGGTCAGCACCTGACGAAACTGGCCCATGTGCTCGTCGCTGACAAAGCCGCGGGTCTGACCGTCGAGCAAGGGCATCACCTGAGCCTCGATGTCGAGCACTCGAGCCAGCGCTCCCATTTGTTGCGGCGTGTTGGCACCCAGTGCGATCCAGCCGTCTTTGCAGGGCAGTGTGAGGGCGCCAGGGCTACCGGTAAAGCCCACATTGCCCTTGCGCACCGGGGCCTGGCCGCTGTCTATGGCCATCACGGTCATGGGATACATCAGTTGGAAGGCGGCACCGAGCATAGAGGCGTCAATGGATTCCCCCTGTCCGGTCAGATCTCGCCGGCGAATGGCGGCGATGATGGCCAGCGCAGCCAACATGCCTGTGGCGCAGTCGATCACAGGAAAGCCCACTTTGACCGGCTCGTCGCCGGGCAGGCCCGACATCAGGGTCATGCCGGAGGCCGCCTGCATCACGTGGTCATACGCGGGCCTATGGGCCCACGGACCTTCGCGCCCGTAGGCGCTGATGGCGCAGTGGATCAAACTGGGTTTGGCCGCGCGCACCTGGGCTTGGCCAAAGCCAAAGCTGTCCATGACGCCAGGGCGCATGTTGTCCACCATGACATCGCATTGCTCGAGCAGCGCCCACGCGCGCGCCCGGCCCTGCTCGCAGGACAGGTCGATGGACTGAACCTCCTTGCCGTGGTTGAAGGCCTGGAAGCTCTTCGGCTTGGCCCGCAGGGAGTCACCTCGGGAGGGGTTTTCGATCTTGATGACGCGCGCGCCGAGCGCGGCCAGGTAGTAGGTGGCAAAAGGGCCGGCCATGACGTGGGAAAAGTCCAGCACGGCGATGCCGTGCAGGGGGGCGGTGCTGGCGGGCAATGGATGGCTCGGCAGGGGCATGTCGGTCAGGGTTTGGTGTGGGGCAGCGGCAGCCGCAGTGGAGCCGGGTCGACGCCGGCGGCCTTCTTCATTTGATTGATGCGCTCGCGATTGGCCAGTTGCGAGGTGTCTTCTTGTGGCTCGGAAAACACCTGACGGGTCAGAAAGCGCATGCCGTCGCGAAAACGGGGCGGCACGGTCACACCCCAGTGATCGCCACCGCGAACGAGCCGGTATTCGTGGTCAATGCCATGGTCCCAGAGGATGCGATGCAAAAATTCGACGCCGTCGTAGGTGTTGAGGATGTCGCGGTCGCCCACATCGAGATAGATTTGCAGGCCCGATGCCTGAATGCGCGCTGCTTGGGCCACCGCCAAATGGGCTGGGTTGTTGGCAGCCCAGTAGGCCGTGTCCACGGGCTTGCCAAAGAAGGACTCCATCAGCGCAGCGGGGCGAAAGAAGTTGTTGCGCACGTTTATGGAGGCGTATTGAAACGTGGGCTCTATGGCTGCTTCCAGAGCGGCCACCCCGCCAAACTGATCGGGATACTTGAAGGCAAAGCGCAAACCGCCGAGCCCGCCCATCGAGTGGCCAATGAGCGCCGTCTTGCGGGGCGTCTTGGCGACCTTGAAGTTGCTTCGCAGGTGGACCAGCAACTCTTGCATCACGAAAGTCTCCCACTTTTGGGAGCCGTCTTTCCAGTCCATCCAAAAAGAACGACCCGAATTGACGATGACCACCACGCAGGGCGCCAATTCTCCCGATTGCCAGGCCGCGCGTACGGTGGCCGGCATGAATGAAAACCCGGCAATGCCGTCGCCCCCGTGCAGGGCCAGCAGCAGGGGTAATTCCTGGGCCCTGTCATAGTCAGGGGGCAGCAGCGCCGTGTACGAAACGGGCGAGGGCACCAAGGTCGTGGTCACCTGACCCTTGATCTCGCTGCCTTGGCCCGATGCGGCGGTGGTTTGCGCGGCGTCTGTCTGGGGCGCAGCGACCAGTGCGGCCAAGGTGACCGCAGACAGTGCTTGGCGGCGTGTGTGGTTCATGCGTGTCTCCATTTGGGTTGAGGGGTTCACTGCTCGGGCTTGATGCCGGTCTCTTCCACGTACTTCTTCCAACTGGCCACCTCGCGAGCCACAAAGCGCTTGCCCGCAGCCAGGTCGATGGCCATGGCGGTGCTGCCGGCTTTGCTTCGAAGCTGCGCCATTTCCGCAGAGTCTGAGATCTTGACGATGGCGCCGTTGAGTCGCTCGGCGATGGCTGCCGGAGTGCCTGCTGGCGCGAAGACGGCGGTCCAGGCGGTGAACTCGAAATCTTTGAGCCCCTGCTCGGCGAACGTCGGCACATCGGGCGCCACGGGATTTCGGGTTTCTCCGGCGCTGGCCAAAGATCGCACCTTCTTACCCGCCACGAAGGCCTGGGCCGCGGTGGAGTCAGAAAACGCGAATGACAGCTGCGCCCCTGCCAGGTCGGTCAGCGACTGAGCGTTGGATTTGTAGGGCACGGTAACCACATCAATGCCGGCGCGGCGCTTGAAGTATTCACAGGCCACTTGGGTGACCGCGTTGCCGCTGCCACAACTCAATTTGCCCGGGTTCTTCTTGGCGTGCGCGATCAGCTCATTGATGCTTTTCCAGGGCTGGGCGCTGTTGATGTACATCGAGACATCGCTGGCACCCAGGCCGGCGATGAAGTCAAAAGACGAGGGGTCGTAGCCCAGTCGACCGGGGAAAAAGGCGTAGTTGACCGCGTTGGTGGTGGCACTGCCCAGCAGCAAGGTGTAGCCGTCCGGTTTGGCGCGTGCCACAGCCTGGGCGCCGAGCGCGCCATTGGCACCCGGCTTGTTGTCGATCACCACGGTGGCCTTGATGGTTTCGGTCAAGCCCTTGGCAATGATCCGGGCCACGATGTCTGAGCCGCTGCCCGGGGTGAAGGGCACCACCAGTGTGATCGGCTTTTCCGGGTATTGGGCTTGGGCCAGCCCGTTACCACTGAGCATGCAGGTGGCCACTAGGGCCAATGCGCGGGACACATGGTGATGCATAAGAACTCCTGTCGATCAACCGGCCCGGTTGCCTGACCGCGGCCTTAGAGGAGTTGCAGAGCGTACGGGAGGGATGGCGCCACAAATGTCAGCGCTTTGACATTTGTGGTGGGCGCCTTGCGCGCCTATTGCGCCTCGCTCTCAGCGATGACCCGACGCAGACCCTCAAGGTCAACGACCGTGATGCGTCCGTAACTCAGGCGAACTGCTTGGCGCCGCTCGAGTTGATGCAGCAAAGCATGCGTCCTTTGCCGAGAAAAGCTGATCATGGCCGCCAGATGCGCCTGAGTGAGCGCCACCTCAAAGCCTTGCTTGGGCCGGGCTGTGTCGTCTGGCTTGAGGTTTTGCTGGACGTGGGTGAGCAACCGGTGCGCCAGCCGGCCCAGACCCGAGTTCAGGCTGCCGAAGGTCAGCTCCTCGAGCGCGGCGCGCAGGCGAGATGAAAGAATGGCAATCACCGCGTCTTTGAGCTCTGGGCATTCTTCGGTGGTTAACAGCCACTCTTGCCGGGCCACGGTCAGCACCTGACAGCCCGTGCGAGACACCAGGCTGCTGCTGTGCGGGTCTGGGTGGTAGATGTGCAGGAAGCTGTAGCCCTGTCCGGGCCCCAAGATGTTGATCAGCATCTCTTTGCCCGAGGGGCGCAATGCGGTCACTTCAGCCTGACCGTCCAGGAGGATGTGCAGCCCCTTGGGGGCAGAGCCTTGACCAGCAATGACGGCGCCCGCTTTGTATTTCACCACCCTGCCGCGGGTCAGTAACAGTTGTGCGGCTCGCTCGCTCAGCGGGGCTGGCCAAGCCAGGCGCATGACCGACAGCACATCACTCGGGCCCCATGGCTCCACGCTTTAACCTTCCTTGCGGCTGCGCAAGCAGCAGGCAACATCTGGCGATCGCAACATGAGGCGCTCGGTCAAGTTCACCGGGCTGACTCAGCCCTTGGCCGCCTCAAGCAGGTCGCGGGTTTGTTGGGCGACCCGGCGCGCGGCCTGAGCGTAGTCGCCCGCACTGGAGGCGTAGAGGATGGCGCGTGAGGAGTTGACGATGATCGGGCCAGCGCTGCTGCCGTCGGGCTTGGCGCGCCAGCCGGCCTTGACCGTGGCCGCCGCATCGCCGCCCTGCGCGCCCACGCCCGGAATGAGCAGGGGGACGGTGGGCGCA
>CANHBU010000206.1 GCA_947458345.1 Comamonadaceae bacterium | reverse complement strand
TAATCTAAGAATTAACTTAAAGGACGATGGGCGCGCAAGGCGCACTTTGTCACAAGGTCCGAAGGCAAGCACTGCTCCACGAGCACAAGCGCCGTCAATCTCAGAAATTACTTTAACAGCAGTCATATTACTGTTTAAAATCAATTGTCTGCATGCATTAATTAAAGTCTTTTCGAGCCAATTCGGAGGCAAAACCCCATCATTGCGAAGATTGCCACGTCGCAGGCGCTCCTCGCAATGGCAAAGCGGTGCGGCGAAGCGGTGCGCCACACAGGCGCCCGCTTAGTCCCCGTCATGGCGGGGGCACTGACGCAAGCGAGCGCGGGAGTTACGCGGCGAGTCCTTGCGAAGAAAGACCTCTGCAAAACATCCTTGTCCGTCAAGATCGGCATCTCGCAGTTCATCTGCCAAGCAAAGTTCCAGCCAAACCTTCTCATTGTGCCGTTTTACTGAAGAGCTGTAAGAAATTTTCCGCCGTCGCCGCCGCGACGGCTTCTTCGTTCAAGCCTCTGAGTTGGGCAATCTCACGGGCCACCCATGGCACATAGGCCGGGCTGTTGACCTTGCCTCGAAAGGGCACCGGCGCCAGATAGGGGCTGTCGGTCTCGATCAACAACCTGTCCATGGGGACGAAGCGGGCCACCTCTTTGAGATCGGCCGCGCTCTTGAAGGTCACGATGCCCGAAAAGGAGATGTAAAAACCCAGATCCAGCGCGGCGCGAGCCACCTCAAGCGTTTCGGTGAAACAGTGAAACACGCCGCCGACCTCGCCCTGCGCACCACCCTGGCTGCGCAGCAGGGCCAGGGTGTCGCTCGAGGCGCTGCGTGTATGCACCACCAGAGGCAAACCGGTCAGCCGCGCCGCCTCGATATGAACCACAAACCGATCGCGCTGCCATTGCATGTCAGCCAGGCTGCGATCTCCCAGGCGGTAATAATCGAGCCCCGTTTCACCGATGGCCACCACCCGCGGCAAGCCTGCCCGATCGAGCAGATCCTGCACAGTCGGCTCGCGCACGCCCTCGTTGTCAGGATGCACACCCACGCTGCACCAAAAATTGTCATAAGCCAGCGCCAGCGCATGCACGCTTTCAAACTCTTCTAAGGTGGTGCAAATGCACAGGGCCTTGCTAACCCGCGCCTCCTGCATGGCCTGGCGAATCTCGGACAGCTGTTCACGCAAGGGCGCAAAGCTCAAATGACAGTGTGAATCGATAAACATAGGTCAGGGCATCAGCTTGCGCGCAGCGCCTGCTGGGCACGGCTGACAAGCGCCTCCAGCATCAGGCCCGGGCTGTAGGGGTGCTCGGCATGGCGGGCGCTGTTGGCCAGATCGCGCGACCACTGGCCCAGGGCGTAGAGCCTGCGCTGCGCACTGCCCTGCCCCGCCCCGCCGGGCGGCAGGTCTTGCACCGGGAAAAACCGTGGCTCGGCGCCCACCCGCTGCAGCCAGACGTCGTGGCAGAGCTTTTGCAGGGCATCGATCACCTGGCTGGCGCTCCAGTTGGCCAGCGCGGCCACATCGCCGCGCACGACGGCCTTGGGCAGGGCGCGCCAACGCTCGGCAGCCTGGCGGGCATCGGTGCCCTGCAGCCCCTGCAGCACGTCAGCGGGGCGGCCACCTGCCGCATGCAGGAGCACACGCAAATACTCGCGCTCATCGGCTGGCCCGCCCGCGCTTTGCTCGAGCAGCCAGTTCAGGGCGTCCTCGAAAGCCGGCCAAGTCATGGCATGGGTCTGGCAGCGGCTGCGGATGGTGGGCAGCAACTGGTCGGCTGCCTGGGTGGCCAGCACAAACCGCGTCTGGCCGACAGGCTCCTCGAGCGTTTTGAGCAGGGCGTTGGCGGCAATGGCGTTCAGGCGTTCGGCCGGGTACACCAGCACCACCTTGGCCGCGCTGCCCGAGCCGGTTAACTGTGTAAACCCCACCAGCTCGCGCACGGCCTCGACCTTGATCTCTTTGCTCGGCTTGCGCTTCTTGCTGTCAAGCTCGGACTGCGTTTTCTCATCGAGCGGCCAGTCCAGGGCCAGACTCAGGGTCTCGGGCAGCAGCACGCACAGGTCGGCATGGGTGCGCACATCGATAGCGTGGCAGCTCGCGCACTGGCCACAAGCGCCTTGATCGGTGGGTGCATGGCACAGCCAGGAACGGGCAAGGGCCAAGGCCAGCTCGTACTGGCCCAGGCCTGAGGGGCCGCTAAGCAAAAGAGCGTGCGCCTGACTGCCCCGCAAGCGGGTCAGCTGCGAGCCCAGCCAGGGCGCCAGATCGCCTGACGCGCGCGGAGCAGCCGGCTTCATGGCAGCAAGCCCCGCTGTTGCATGGCGGCGTGAACATCGAGCCACACCGCATCGATGCTCTGCTGGGCATCGATGCGCACGAATCGTTGGGGATCGGCTTGCCGGCGCGCCGCATAACCGGCCGCCACACGCTCGAAAAAAGCGACGGGCTGAGCCTCGAACTTGTCGGGCAGGCGGGCGCCTGCCAAACGCTCGGCCGCCACGGCAGGCGGCAGGTCAAACCAGATCGTGCACTGCGGCTGGACCAGCCCCCCCCGATCTGGCGCGCCCTGCACCCAGCGCTCGAGTTCGCTGAGCACCTGGAGGTCGAAATCACGCCCATGGCCCTGGTAGGCAAAAGTGGCGTCGGTGTAACGATCACACAGCACCACCTCGCCACGCGCCAAGGCCGGCAGGATCACGCCTTGCAGGTGGTCGCGGCGCGCCGCAAAAATCAGCAAAGCCTCGGTCAGCGCGTCCATGGGCTGCTGAAGGATCATTTGGCGCAGTTGCTCGGCCAGGACGGTGCCGCCGGGCTCGCGTGTCTGGGTGACCACGCGTCCGCTGTCGCGAAAGGCCTGCGCCAGACGGCCCAGATGGGTCGACTTGCCGGCGCCGTCGATGCCTTCAAAACTGATGAACAAACCGCTGCTCAAACTCACGATGACCTGAGGCATCAACGCCCCCGTATGTACCGGTTGACCGCCCGGTTGTGCTCCTCAAGTGTCGCACTGAACTGGCTACTGCCGTCGCCGCGCGCTACGAAATACAGCGCCGGCGTGCGAGCCGGTTGCACGGCTGCCAGCAAAGCAGCCTTGCCCGGCATGGCAATCGGGGTGGGCGGCAGCCCGCTTCGGGTGTAGGTGTTGTAAGGCGTATCGGCGAGCAAGTCGCGCTTGCGCAAATCCCCGTCAAAACGCTCGCCAAGACCGTAGATGACGGTCGGATCGGTCTGCAGCCGCATGCCGATGCGCAGACGGTTGACAAAAACACCGGCAATCAGGGGGCGGTCTGAGGCCTTGCCCGTCTCCTTTTCGACGATGCTGGCCAAAATCAGCGCCTGCTGCGCACTGTCGATCGGCAGCCCCGGCTCGCGCTGGGACCAGATCTGCGCCAGGCGCTTGTCCATGGCCCGCGCAGCGCGGCGCAAAACCTGCAGGTCGCTGCTGCCCTTGCCGTAGCTGTAGGTGTCCGGGAAAAACCGCCCCTCCGGATGCAGGCCGGGCCTGCCGATCTTGTCCATGATCTGTTCGGGCGTCAGCTCGCTGCTGTCCGGGCGCAGCATCTCGGCCTTGGCCAGCGCCGCCCTGACCTGCGCAAAGTTCAGTCCCTCGGGCAAGGTGACCGTCTTGAGCGTTTCCTCGCCCCTGACCAACATACGCAGCAGGGCCCGGGGTGCGGTGCCGGGCGCGATTTCATAATTGCCGGCCTTGATCTGCCGGGCCTGACCCGATACGCGAAACCAAGCGTACAAAAGCGTTGGATTGACTTGGGCCCCCACCGAGCGCACCGTCTGCGCCACTGAACGGGGGCTGTCGCCAAAGTCGATCTCCAAGTCGAGCACCTGCGCGCCGGCGGCCGGCCGAATCTCGATCGGGGCGTGCAGCCACCAGGCTGCAGCCAGGCTCGTGACCAGACCGGCCAGCCCGAGCAAGCCCAAAACCCAGAACAACACACGGCGATGCAAGAGACGCAAAAAACCACTCCTTGAGCGACGCCCCCACGGCTACGCTGCGAACCGACAGGTGATGATAATGGAGCCATGTCTGCTTACTCCCTCTCAGCGGGCCAAGGCCCGGCCCAAGCCCATCCCATTGAATCGGGCTGTATGGATCTGCCGCACATGGGCGTGATCCGCGTGCTGGGCGCCGATGCCGCCTCCTTCCTTCAAGGCCAGCTCACCCAGGACGTCGCCCTGCTGGGCCAAGACCGCGCTGCGCTTGCGGCCTATTGCAATGCCAAAGGCCGCATGCAAGCGAGCTTCATCGCCCTCAAGCGCAGCGCCGAGGAAGTGCTTCTTATTTGCAGCCGGGACTCGGTGGCGCCCATGGTCAAGCGCCTGTCCATGTTTGTGCTGCGGGCCAAAGCCAAGCTCAGCGATGCCACCGAGGAATTTCGCATGATCGGCCTGTGCGGCTCGGCGGCCGACGCCCTCAAGCCGGGAGCCACGCCCTGGTCACGCATGGACGACGGGGCGGCGATGGTGGTGTTTCTCTACCCCGGCGCGGGTGTGAGCCGGGCTTGCTGGCTGGCCCCAGCCGGCACCCCACCTCCGACAGGCCCCGAGTTGCCGCTGGCCTACTGGCACTGGTTGAGCGTGCGTTCGGGCATTGCCATGGTGGGGCAAGCCACTTTTGAGGCCTTTGTGCCGCAAATGCTCAACTACGAATCGGTGGGCGGTGTGAGTTTCAAAAAGGGCTGCTACCCGGGGCAGGAAGTGGTGGCGCGCAGCCAGTTTCGCGGCACCATCAAGCGCCGGGC
>CANHBU010000205.1 GCA_947458345.1 Comamonadaceae bacterium | reverse complement strand
GTACCGGGTGGTGCAAGAGGTCGGCCACACCCTGACCCTGCTGGCGTGCGTGGGCAACGGCGTTGGGGCTGCGCTCTTGCCCAGCGGCACGCGTCAAGTTCAATTTCCGGGCGTGCGCTACTGCGAAATCCGCGAGCAGCACCTGTTGCCCGCGTTGCAACTCAGCGCGGTCTGGCGAGCCCGCTCACGGCCTTCGCTGGCCGATCACTTCGCACGCACGCTGCACAGCGCCTCGCTCGCGCTGGGCCTGCTGTAAGCTTGGCGGTACTCCCATGCGAATGAAACAGATGCGCACTGTCATCACCGGTGGCGCCGGTGGTCTGGGCCTGGCGACGGCGCGGGCCTTCCTGGCCCAGGGGGCACAGGTGTTACTGGCCGACCTGGATGCGCCGGCCTTGATCGAGGCCCAGCGACAACTGCACGCCCCTGCGGGTGATCTACAGACAGCCTGCTGCGATATCACCGAGCCGGCCGATTGCGAGCGCCTGGTGGCCGTGGCCGAGGAAGGCCTGGGCGGCCCTATCGATGTATTTGTCGCAAATGCCGGGCGCCCCTTTGGCGGCCCGCTGGAGCAAGCCGAACCCACTGCAATACGCGCCGTGATCGACACCAACATCACCGGCACGCTGCTGTCGGCGCAGGCGGCCTTGGCCAGCCTGCGGCGCAGCCCCCGCGCCAGCTTGCTGCTCACCGGCTCGCTGCAAAGCGTGCTCGGCCGCGCCGAGCGCAGCGTCTACACCGCCAGCAAGCATGCGATTGCTGGCATGGTCAAATCACTGGCGCTGGAGTGGGGGCCGCTGGGGGTGCGGGTCAACGGGATTGCACCGACCCTGGTGGACACGCCATTTTTGCGCCAAGCCTATGCGCAGGCGGGCATCGAGGTGGCACAGGCACTGACACGTGCGGCGCAAAGCTTGCCCCTGGGCCGTATTCCCACACCCGAAGACTTCGCACATGCGGCGGTGTTCCTGGCCAGCGAAGAAGCCCGCGCCATCACCGGCCACATGCTCATGGTCGATTGCGGCGCCAGCGCGGGCAAGTTCTGAGACAAACACCGGCCCGGCTGCAAGACCAGGCCTGATCGCGGATTACTGGTCGACCTTCAGTCCCGTCTTGGCCGCCAGCCCTTTGTAGGTCTCGCGCTCGGCAGCCAAGTAGGCCGCAAACTCGGCCGGAGGCATTCCGCCAGGCACCACGCCCATGTCGTTGAGGCGCTTTTGCACCGCCGGGTCCTTCAGCGCGGCCGACAGTTCGCGCTGGAGCAGGTTCACGATCTCGCTTGGCGTGCCCCTGGGCGCCATCAGGCCAATCCAGGCAGTCATCACGTGTCCAGGGACACCCGACTCTGCCAGAGTGGGCGTGCCGGGCTTGAGCGCAAAGCGTCTGTTGGACGTCACCGCCAGCAGGCGCAACTCGCCCGCGTCGATCAGCTTTTGTGGCGAGGGGTAGTTTTCAATCATGAAGTCGGTCTGGCCGCTGACCAAATCCACCATCGCCGGCGCGGCGCCGCGGTACGGCACGTGCGTGACATTGATACCCATCAGCGTCTTGAGCAACTCGCAGTTGAGATGACTAAACGCGCCAATTCCGGAGGAGCCGCAGGAGAGTTTGCCCGGCGAAGCCTTGGCCGCCGCCAACAACTCCTGCACCGTCTTGTAGGGCGAGTTCTTGCCCACGGTCATGCCCCCAGGACTATCGGCAATCAGCGTGATCGGCACCAGATCTTTCTCAGCGTCGTAGGGCAGAGGCTTGGCACTGATCGCCGGCATGATGGTGACCGGCCCGGGCGAGCCCGCCAGCAGCGTGTACCCATCTGGCGCAGCTTTGACCGCCTGCGTGGCTCCGATGATGCCGCCAGCGCCCGCAGGGTTTTCAACCACGAAGCTCTGCCCCAGGCGCTTGCCCAGTTCGGCCGCAGCGATGCGGGTCAGCACATCGGTCGCACCGCCAGCGGCGAAAGGCACCAGCACACGTACCGTTTTGTTGGGGTACTTGTCCTGGGCAGCCGTCGGCAGAGCCAGCGCCAGTGCGGCCGTGCTAGCCAGAGCGGTTAATAGAGTCTTCATACAGTCTCCTCTTGAAATAACGTGGGTCGGCGATCCTGGAGAGTCACCGCTGCAACGAATCTATCAAGCTGATCCGTCGTGTGCTAGCGGGTGTGCATGCTGTTTGCATAAGCGTTACGTATGGCCAGACCGGTGATCGTCAGTCGCTCCACATGCCGCCGTTGACATCGAGCACCTCGCCGGTGATGAAATCGGCCTCGCGCTGCACCAGGAAGGAGACGGCACGCGCCACATCCTCGGGCGTGCCCATGCGCCCGCGCGGGATCAGAGCCTGCAGCGCAGCCGGAAAGGCGGTGGTCATCGCCGTGGCAATCGGACCGGGGGCCACCGCATTGACGGTCACGCCGCTGCTGGCGAGCTCGCGCGCGAGAAAGCCGGTCATGCTGTGGATGCCGGCCTTGGAGATGCCGTAGGCCACATTGGAGGCGCGCTGCTGCTCGGCCGGATCAATCCAGGGCCTGGCGTTACCCGAGTTTTTGCCCACCACAGAACCGAGGTTAACGATACGGCCAAAGCCCAAGCGGCGCATGCCTGGCATCACCGCCTGCGCAGCCAAAAAGCTGCCCTTGAGGTTGATCGCCATGACCCGGTCCCACTCCTGTTCCTCAAGGTCCTGCGCCGAGCCGAAGGAGACCACGCCAGCCACATTGACCAGGGTGTCCACCGGCGCGCCGGCTTGCTCGGCCACCGCGCTGACAAGGGCAGTGATCTGGGCCTTGATGCGCACGTCGAGTGCGACCGGCTCGCCCTCCCAGGGCGGACAGGCCTGCCCAAGATGCCGGCCTAGCAAGTCGGCGCCGACCACGCGCGCACCTTGCTCACGCAGGCTGCGCACGACCGCCGTGCCAATGGCCCCGCCCGCACCAGTGACCAGAGCCAGGCGATCTGCAAGCGGCCTACTCATGGCCGCGCCGGACACGCGTGCAAGCCCGCCAGGCGGCCAAAGACCATGGCCTTGAGTACCGAGGTGGCACCGGTGTAAGTGCCGTAGTACAGGCCCACCGTCTCGCCGGCGGCATACAGGCCGGGTATGGCCCCGCCGTCGGCGTGCAGCACCCGAGCCTGAGGGTCCACTTTCAGGCCACCGAAGGTGAACACATTGGCCGACATGATGGGATAGGCATGGAAAGGCGCTTGCGCAATCGGGCAAGCCCAATTGGACTTGGGCGGCTGCAGGCCTTGCGTGGCCAGGCCATCGGCCTCCAGGGCCCGCCAATCCTGACCACTGCAAGCGGCGTTGTACTGGGCCACGGTGAGGGCCAGCTCATCGGCAGGCACCGAGATGGCCTGCGCCAGCGCAGCGATCGAGTCGGCCACCACAGGCGGCTTGTCGGTGCGAAGGGCCAGCTTGTAGTTGGGAATTCGCAGGTGGCGCGCATCAAGCACCACCCAGGCCATGCCGCCGGGCTGCTCATAAATGCGCCGGGTCACCGACTCGTAGTGCGCATCGACGGTACCGGGCGCTTCGTCAGTAAAACGCCGCCCGTTCTTGTTGACCAAGATGCCATAAGGGAAGATGAACACCGAGGGCTCGGACACGCCCGAGCGCGGGTCTACGGGTTCGGCGTGGTAGCTGCCGAACTCACCGCATGCAGCCGCACCGATGTCCAGCGCCATGCGTATGCCCTCGCCGCGGTTGTAGTAGCCGCCCTTGCAGATCGGCCGCAGGTGCACCGAGCGCGGACCGACGTAGCGCGCCATCATCTCGGCATTGCCCTGAAAGCCACCGCAGGCCAGCACCACCGGCCCCTGAAAATCAACGAAGCCCTGGGGCTGGCGCGCGCGCAGGCCGACGACGGCACCGCGCTCGTCAAGCTTGAGCGACTGGGCCGTGGTCTGGTAATGGAAGCGCACGCCCAGCGCCTCGGCGCGCGCAGCCAGCACCTGCACCAGCGCCTCGCCACCGCCCACCGGCAGCAGTCGAGGCTGCGCCTTGGTCAGGAACTGGGTCGGCAGGAAATCAAAGCGAGCGCCCATGCCCCGCAGCCAAGCCACCGCCTGCGGCGCCTGGTGGGCCAAGGTGTCGATGAAGTTCGGGTCGGCCATGCTCAGCGCACGCACCAGACCTTGCTCGGCCGGGTCGGCACTGCGCTCTATCAGGTCGGGGTCGAGCGCGCCGCTGCCGTTTTCGGCAAGATGGGTCTCGAAGTCGTCGCTCACAGCCTCCAGGCTCTTCATGCGCAGATAGGCCTCGGTGTAGCGGCTCTGGCCGCCGCGCTCGGCCTCGGTGGCGCGCTCGAGCACGGCCACCTTGAGCCCGCCTTCGGCGGCACTGACAGCTGCCGACAGGCCAGCGATGCCGCAACCGGCCACCACCAGATCGAAGCGCTGGCTGTCTTGGGCGCTGGTCATGGCGCTCAGCCCCCAGAAGCCGCGTCGAGCACCTGCTGCGTAGAGCGGATCAGGCCGATGCGGGGGAAGACGAATTTAAGGGTATTGGCATGGGCTTCGGCAGACGGACTGGCCATCGCGTCGGCCACCAGCACCTGCGCGTAGCCACGCTCATAGGCGTCACGCGCGGTCGACTCTACGCCCACATGGGTGGAGATACCGGCCAGCACAATGGCCTTGACGCCGCGCCGGCGCAACTGCAAGTCCAGCTCGGTGCCGTAGAAGGCGCCCCACTGGCGCTTGGTGATTTGGATGTCGCTGGCCTGCACGCCCAGCTCAGGCACGAGGGTGGACCAGTTGTCCG
>CANHBU010000204.1 GCA_947458345.1 Comamonadaceae bacterium | reverse complement strand
GAAGGCGATGTCTGGCAATGGCACCAAGACTACGGCACCTGGCTCAATGACGACATGATGCCCACCGAGCGCGCCATGAATGTGGCCATCTTTCTCGATGACGTCAATGAGTTCAACGGCCCGCTGATGTTCATTCCCGGCAGCCACAAAAAGGGCGTGGTTGATGCCAAACATGATCTGACCACCACCAGCTATCCGCTGTGGACGGTGAGCAATGATCTGATCACGCAACTGGTCGAGCGCGCTGGCGGCAAGCAAGGCGGCATCGTCAGCCCCACCGGGCCGGCCGGCTCGATGATCCTCTTCCACAGTTGCCTGGTTCACGCGTCCACCAGCAACCTCTCGCCCTGGAACCGGGTCAGCGTTTACCTCAGCCTGTGCGCGGTGTCGAACCACATCCGACGCTTCAAGCGCCCGGAATACATTGCGCACCGCGATTTCACCCCCATCGACTGCTTGCCTGACGACTGCCTGCGCCAGCCCTACCCGGTTGATCTGCCCTGGAAAAACGGCATGCCGGGCAGCGCCCTGGTGACCTCGTCCGAGCCGATCGACAGCAAGCAAAAGGCCGCCTGATGAATCTGCACGCCAAACTCGAGCAGCGCGCCGCCGCAGGCCAGCCGGTGCGCATCGTCCTCATCGGCGCCGGCAAGTTCGGCTCCATGTACCTGGCCCAGGTGCCCCGCACGCCCGGCGTGCATCTGGTGGCCATTGCCGACCTCTCACCCGATGCCGCGCGGGCCAATTTGGCCCGGGTGGGCTGGAAGAGCGAGCAAACACAAGCGGCCAGTATGGAAGCCGCGCTGCGCAGCGGTCAGACCTGGATCACCGAGGACTGGCAGACCATCGTCAGCCATCCGCAAATCGATGTGGTGGTCGAATGCACCGGCAATCCGATCGCCGCCGTTGCCCATTGCCTCAAGGCCTTCGAGCACGGCAAGCATGTGGTCAACGTGACGGTAGAAGCCGATGCCTTTTGCGGCCCGCTGCTTGCGCGCAAGGCCGAGCAGGCCGGCGTGGTGTATTCCATGGCCTTTGGCGACCAGCCGGCCCTAATCTGCGACCTGGTGGACTGGGCCCGCACCTGCGGCTTTCCGGTGGTAGCCGCCGGCCGTGGCCACAAATGGCTGCCGCATTTTTGCGAGTCCACGCCGGAGACGGTCTGGGGCCACTACGGCCTCACCCCCGAGCAAGCGGCGCGCGGCGGGCTCAACCCCAAGATGTTCAACAGCTTCCTCGACGGCTCCAAGCCCTCGATTGAATCGACCGCTGTCTCCAACGCCACCGGCCTGAGCGTGCCCAGCAACGGTTTGCTCTACCCGCCAGCCAGCGTGGAAGACATTCCGTATGTCACCCGCCCACGCAGCGAAGGCGGCGTGCTTGAACGCAAGGGCATGGTCGAGGTGATTTCATCGCTGGAGGCCGATGGCCGCAAGATCCCTTACGACATCCGCATGGGCGTGTGGGTGACGGTGGAGGCCGAAACCGACTACATCAAGAACTGCTTTGAGGAATACAACGCCCACACCGACCCAAGCGGGCGCTACTTCACGCTCTACAAGCGCTGGCACCTGATCGGCCTGGAAGTGGGCGTCTCGGTGGCCAGCGTCGCGCTGCGCCGCGAGCCCACCGGCGTGGCCACCGGCTGGAATGCCGATGTGGTGGCCACCGCCAAGCGTGACCTGCAGCCCGGCGACATGCTCGATGGCGAAGGCGGCTACACCGTCTGGGGCAAGCTGCTGCCGGCAAACACCTCTTCGGCCATGGGCGGCCTGCCCCTGGGTCTGGCGCACAACGTCAAGGTGGTGCGGCCCGTCAAGAAGGGGCAAAGCCTGAGCTGGACCGATGTGGCCATGGACACCGGCACCGACGCCTACAAGGTCAGGCGAGAGATGGAAGCGATGTTTGCGCCAGGGCTGGCCAAGGTGGTTTGAGGCAAGGCGGTAGGAACTGCACCCTCGCAGCGATGCAGTGGTCGATCGAGCAGCAGGACTCGCTCGCGATGCAGCAGTCGCACTTGCCGCGCAGATACCTGAGCAGTTGCAGGCGCCACTGGCAAGGATTTAGACTGCGCAGCTTTGCCCATCAACAGGAGTCCGCACCGTGCGCATCGCCAGCTATCAATTTCAAGGACGTCGTCAGGTCGGTCAGGTATCGCCCGATGGGCAGTCGGTCAGGGCATTCGAGATCGATGCGGGACAGGCCGAACGCGGCGCTTTGGCGCTGATTGATCGCAGCGACTGGCGCAGCACGCCCCTGCAAGCGCAGGGGGTGCCCATCGGCCAAGTCCAACTCGAATCGCCCATCCCTCGGCCCAAGCGCAATGTGTTTTGCGTGGGGCGCAACTACCACGAGCATGCCAAGGAGTTGCGCGATTCGGTTTTCAAGAACAACAACACCAATGTGGCCGCCTGGCCCATCGTGTTCACCAAGGTACCCGAATGCGTGGTTGGCCCGCACGACGAGGTGATCTTGCCGCATGGCATCAGCGAGCAGATCGACTATGAGTCGGAACTGGCGGTGGTCATTGGCACCGGCGGCAAAAACATCCGCAAGGAAGACGCGCTCAAGCACATCTTCGGCTACACCATCGTCAATGACGTGACCGCCCGCGATGTGCAGATGCGCCACCAGCAGTGGGACATGGGCAAGTCTTTCGACACCTTTTGCCCCATGGGGCCGTGGATTGTCACCGCCGATGAACTCGACGGCACCAACACCCGCGTGCGCGGCTGGGTCAACGGCCAACTGCGTCAGGACGGACGCACCACCGACCTGATTTTCGACATCGCCACCCTGATCGAAACCTGCTCGCGCGGCATCACGCTCTACCCGGGCGATGTGATTGCCACCGGCACACCGGCCGGCGTAGGGATGGGCATGAACCCGCCGCAATACCTCAAGCACGGCGATGTGGTGCGAGTGGAGATCGATGGCATCGGCGCCATCGAGAACCGCTTCGTATGAGGCTGCGGCCAGGCCGCAAGTTCGTCACCGCGCCCGCATCGTCATCGCGACCCTCTTTGTCATAGCGCCCCCACCGTCATCGTGAGGAATAAAGCGATCCAGGGGTGGTGCGGCCAAGGGTTGCCTTGACGGGGTTTTTCAGCCCTTGCCTAGCGCTTGAGCACAAAGCTCGCGAGCATCTGCTCGCTCTGCTTTTGCAGTTGCTCCTGCATCTGAGAAAACAGATTCTTGGACTGCTCCACATAGGAGCCCATCAGGCCCTGCATGAGCGGCGACTGGCTCTGCATGAACTGCGACCACAGCTCGGGGTTCAGGCCCTTGGACTGCTCACTGAGTTTGGCCTGCAGCTCCATGAAGGTCTGAATGTTTTTTTCGAGGTAGTTGCCCATCACGCCTTGCATCGCGTGACCGTAAAAACGGATGATGTTCGACAGCAGATCCTCAGTGAACATGGGCTCGCCACCGGCCTCCTCTTCAAGAATGATCTGCAGCAAGATGCTGCGCGTCAGGTCTTCCTGCGTCTTGGCGTCCTTGACCACAAAGGCCGTGCGCGTCATCACCAGTTGCTTGACGTCGGCCAGGGTGATGTAAGTTGAGCTATCGGTGTCGTACAGACGCCGGTTCGGATACTTCTTGATGGTTCGCAGGCCAGCGCCGGCAGGTGACTGGCCGGCAGGCGACTCGCTGGCAGCGGTCTTGCCCCGCGTCGATGCCGATTTGCGCGGGGTGGCTGACGTGGCGGGACCGTCAGCAGCGGCCGACGAGCGAGCCCCTGCGGCTGTGCGGCGAGACGCCGATGGGGAGGGCTGCTTGCTGGACACGGGATCCTTCCTGGCTGAACGGGCGCGGCACGCCCAAGTGGTTCAAGCCATTCTAGGGAGCTGCCTGCATGCCGGGCAGCCAAGGTTTACCCTGAACCGGCAGGCCCAGTCGGGCCTGCCGCCCCGCCTTTAGCGTGCAGGACGAATGGGCTTGCGAGCTGGCGCGCGCGCGGGTCCACCGGCAGGGCGGGCGAAATCTGGGCGGGGCGCAAAGCCCTCGCGCCGACCTTCGAAGCGGGGGTCAAAGGCCCGGTCACGGTGCGCGGCACCCGGCACGGGAGCACGGCCGGCAAACTGACGATCGTCCCTGCGCGGATCGGCCTGGCGCGGATCGGCCCGACGCGGTGCGCGCTCGGCAAAGCCCCGCTCAGCACCCCAGCCGCTGCCCTGCCCGCCGCCGCCTTGCCCACTGCGAAAACCAGCACCACGCGCTGGCGGCCGGCCACCCGGACCCCGGGGGCGCTGCTCAAAGGAAGAAGGAAAGCGCTGCTGCGGCTCCAGGCCGGCAATCACAGCCGGCTTGAAAGGTTGTTTGGTGAAAAACTCGATGTCAGAGATGCGGCGACGGTCGCGAAACTCGGCGATCGTGATCGCCTCGCCGCTGCGGCCGGCCCGGCCGGTGCGGCCGATGCGGTGCACATAGTCCTCGGCCTTCATCGGCAGGCCGAAGTTGATCACGTGCGAGATATTGGGCACATCGAGGCCACGGGCAGCCACATCGGTGGCCACCAGAATCTGCACCCGACCCTCGCGAAAGGCCGACAAGCGGCGGTTGCGCAAGCCCTGGCTCAAGGCGCCGTGCAAGGCCACCGCATGAAAACCCTCTTGCACCAACTCATTGGCCAAGCCATCGCATTCAATCTGCGTGCAGGCAAACACCACGGCTTGAGCAACGCTGGTATCGCGCAGCCAATGGTCGAGCAGCTTGCCCTTGTGCTGCAGGTTGTCGGCCCACTGCAGGGTCTGCTTGATCG
>CANHBU010000203.1 GCA_947458345.1 Comamonadaceae bacterium | reverse complement strand
TCATGCTCAAGCGGCCTTCTTGATGCCGCCGGCCTGAGTGGCCACGCGGGGGATCTGAACGATGTGGGTGACAAAAATGCCGGGCGTGACGATGTGCTCGGGGTCCATCTGGCCGAGCTCGGCAATCTCGTGCACGGTGGCCACCGTCTTTTTGGCGGCCGTGGCCATCACCGGCCCGAAATTGCGCGCCGCCTTGCGGTACATGAGATTGCCCCAGCGGTCGCCACGCTCGGCGCGGATCAGCGCCAGATCGCCGTGAATCGGCATCTCCAGCACATACATCTTGCCCTTGATCTCGCGGGTTTCCTTGCCCTTGGCCAGCTCGGTACCGTAGCCGGTGGGCGAGAAGAATGCGCCGATGCCGGCACCAGCGGCGCGAATGCGCTCAGCCAGATTGCCCTGGGGCGTGAGCTCAAGCTCGATCTGGCCGCTGCGGTACAGGCCATCAAAGATATGGCTGTCGGCCTGGCGCGGAAAGCTGCAGATCACCTTGCGCACCCGGCCGGTCTTGAGCAGGGCGGCCAGGCCGGACTCGCCGTTTCCAGCGTTGTTGTTCACGATAACCAGATCGCGCGCGCCCTGAGCAATCAGGCCGTCGATCAGTTCATTGGGAATGCCAGCGGTGCCAAATCCACCAATGAGCACGGTGGCACCGTCTTGCAGGCCGGCCAGGGCCGCTTCGATCGATGGGGCGATCTTGTTGATCATGAGAGGGATTCTTTCGCTAAACCGCAGCCCACACCGGCCGAGGGGGCCGCCCCGATGAGCTGCTTGCAGGCCGATGGTGCATATGGGGTTAAATTCTAGTCTCGCACCCAGCGGCCGCATGCGGCGGGGCGCCAAGCCAAACACAAGACCCCTCCAGCCATCTCAAGCCCACACCATGTTCGCCCCCTCCCAAGCCGATGTGCGCAAATTCTTCTGTGCGGTCCATGCCAAATCACGGGCTGGCGAGCCGATGACGGCGCTCGAAACCCTGGCCGCTCAGTGGATCGCCGAACATCCCGAGTACCACAGCGACCTGGCCGATGCCGAGCAGGCTCTGGCGCGCATGTACGCGGTCGAAGACGGACGCACCAACCCCTTCTTGCACCTGTCCATGCACTTGTCGATCAGCGAGCAGTGCTCGATCGACCAGCCGCGCGGCATACGCCAAGCCATCGAGTTGCTGACGGCGCGGCGCCAGTCCTTGCATGAGGCGCACCATGAGGCCATGGACTGCCTGGGGCAAATGATCTGGGAAAGCCAGCGCTCGAGTCGCCCGCCCGAAGGGCTGGCCTATCTCGACTGCGTGCAGCGCCGCGCCACGCGAGACTAAGCCCAGCCAGAAAAAAGCCGCTCAAGAGCGGCTTTTTGTGGTCTGCAGCGCTTTAGCGAAAGCGGCTTTGCGGCACGACCTTCATGTCGCCGGGCAGTGAAGCCAGGTAGTTTGCGATCTGCTTGAGTTCGGCGTTGGTGTACTGCTTGGCAAAACCGGCCATGATGGCGTTGTTGCGGCCGACCACGTGATTGGCGTCGTTTTTGTAGGCCTTGAGCGCAACAAACAAATAGTCGGCGTGCTGGCCCGCAAGCTTGGGATAAGACGGATCAATCGGCGTGCTGTAGTTGGCGCCGTGGCAAGAGGCGCAATTGGCCTTGTTGAGCAAGGCAGTGACCTGCGCGCTCGGCGCCTTGACGTCCTTGGGCGCAACAGACTTGCCGCCAGGCAGGCCATGCTCGCTGTAGTAAGCGGCCAAGTCGGCCATGTTTTGCTCGGTCAAGGACTCGGAGATGCCGCGCATGGTGGGGTGCCGGCGCTCGCCCTTTTGGTAGGCGCCCAGCGCGGCCACGATGTACTTGGCGCTCTGCCCGGAGATCATGGGCACACGGTAGACCTCGGGGAAGCTGGCCTGGTAGCCCTTGATGCCATGGCAACCGATGCACATGGCGGCGATGCCTTCGCCTGCCTTGGCGTCGCCCTTGATGTCCTGGGCGTGAGCGGCGACCGTCCCGAGCGAGACAATCGCGGCGAAAAACATGGAGATCAGCTTCATCATTTTGAGCGCACAATCCGGTGGACGACTGAAAAAACTCGCGGATTATAGCCAGCGCCCCGAGTCAAACCTGAACCCTTGCTGACAGCAAGGCCCGCATGCGCGGGCCCCCGCCCCGCAAAAACGACCCTGATGCCCACCATGAAATTCAAAGGCTCTGAAAACTACGTCGCCACCGACGATCTGATGCTGGCCGTCAACGCCGCAGCCACGCTCAAAAAACCGCTGCTGGTCAAAGGCGAGCCGGGGACCGGCAAGACCATGCTGGCCGAAGAGGTGGCCACGGCACTGAACATGCCTCTGCTTCAGTGGCACATCAAGTCGACCACCAAGGCGCAGCAAGGTCTGTATGAATACGACGCCGTCTCGCGCCTGCGCGACTCGCAACTGGGCGACGAGAAGGTCAAAGACATTCACAACTACATCGTCAAGGGCGTGCTGTGGCAGGCCTTCACCGCCGAGCAGCCGGTGGCCCTGCTGATCGACGAGATCGACAAGGCCGACATCGAGTTTCCCAACGACCTGCTGCGCGAGATCGACCGCATGGAGTTCTACGTCTATGAAACGCGCGAATTGATCCGGGCCCGTCACCGCCCGCTCGTGTTCATCACCTCCAACAATGAAAAAGAGCTGCCCGATGCCTTCTTGCGCCGCTGCTTTTTTCACTACATCAAGTTCCCCGACGCCGAGACCATGAAAAAGATCGTCGGCGTCCATTTCCCCGGCCTCAAGCAAGACCTGCTGGCCGCGGCGATGAAGACCTTCTATGACGTGCGCAACTTGCCGGGCCTGAAGAAAAAGCCTTCGACCTCCGAGTTGCTGGACTGGCTCAAATTGCTGGTGGCCGAAGACATGCCCGCCGAGGCGCTGCACAGCAAGGACGAGAAGGTCTCGGTGCCGCCTCTGGTGGGCGCGCTGCTCAAGAACGAACAGGACGTCAGCCTGTTTGAGAAGCTGGTCTTCATGAACCAGCGCAACCGCTAAAGGCCAGCGGCCCGCCTGTCTCAAGCAAGCCATGCAAAGCCACGGCAGACTCTGGCAAGAAGGCATCGGCGACGCCATCGGTTTCGTCGCCGGCGGCCTGCTGGGTTTTTGGCTCGGCCAGTGGGTCGGCCTTGATGTGTTTGAACCGGGCTACAGTGTGGCCTCTTTGGGAGGCATCGTGCTGGTGGGTCTGGGCGCAGGCCTGGGCCGCCGACTGATGCGCAACTGGCGTGAGAGTCGCTCGCAAGCCGACGACGATGCGTCCTTGGGCCCCTGAGTCATGAGTTTCGCAGCACCGACGCAATTGGCGGCGCGCGGCGTCTTGCTGCGACCGCTTCGTGCAGACGACGAGGCTGCTCTGGCGGCGGCCGCCGCCGATGGCCGGCTTTGGGAGTTGCGCGTGACCTCAGTGCCCGAGCCCGGGCAAACCGCGCGCTACATCGCCGACGCTCTGGCCTTGCAGGACGCGGGCAGCCGCCTGCCTTTTGTGGTGATCGATCAGGCCAGCGGGCAGGTCATCGGCAGCACCAGTTACCACGACATCTTGCCAAACGTGCGCCGGCTGGAAATTGGCTTTACCTGGTATGCCAAGCGCTGGCAACGCACCCACGTCAACACCACCTGCAAGCTGCTTTTGATGACCCATGCCTTTGAAACCCTGGGCTGCCTGACGGTAGGCTGGCGCACCGACAATTTCAACTGGCGCTCGCAGCGCGCCATTGAGCGCCTGGGCGCGCGCAAGGACGGGGTGATTCGGGGCAACGCGCTGCGCCGCGACGGCACGGTGCGCGATACCGTGATGTACAGCTTGAGCCAGGGCGAGTGGCCCGAGGTGAAGGCGCAGCTGCTCGACTTGCTCGCGCAGGCAGACCGGAGGACGAGCGCATGCTGATCGATTTTTTCTACACCCTGCGCTCGGCCAAGCTGCCGGTATCGGTGCACGAACTGCTGAGCTTGCTCGAGGCCTTGCAAGCCGGTGTGGTCGGCCCCAAGAGCGGGGGCGAGGGCGCGTGGAAGATCGACGACTTCTACTTTCTCAGCCGCGCCGTCATGGTCAAGGACGAGAAGCACTATGACAAATTCGACCGCGCCTTCGGCGCCTACTTCAAGGGCGTGGAGATGGTGGCCGACTTCACCCGGGACATTCCACTGGAGTGGCTGCGAAAGAACCTGGAGCTGCAGCTGAGCCCCGAGGAGAAGGCCAAGATCGAAAAAATGGGCTGGGACGAGCTGATGGAGACGCTCAAAAAGCGCTTCGAAGAGCAAAAAGAACGCCACGAGGGCGGCAGCAAGTGGATCGGCACGGGCGGCACCTCGCCCTTCGGTGCCAACGGCTTTAACCCGCAAGGCATACGCATCGGACAGGAAAAGGGGCGCAACCGCAGCGCGGTCAAGGTCTGGGACCAGCGCGCCTACAAGGACTACGACGACACCCAGGAATTGGGCACGCGCAATATCAAGGTGGCGCTGCGGCGCCTGCGCAAATTCGCCCGTGAGGGCAGCCAGGAAGAGCTGGACTTGGACGACACCATTCGCTCGACCGCGGCCAACGCGGGCTATCTGGACATCAAGATGGTGCCCGAGCGCCACAACAACGTCAAAGTGCTGCTGCTCATGGACGTTGGCGGCACCATGGACGAGCACATTGCCCGCGTCGAGGAGTTGTTTTCAGCGGCCAAGGCCGAATTCAAGCACCTGGAGTTCTACTACTTCCACAACTGCGTCTACGACTTCATGTGGAAGAACAACCGGCGCCGTTTT
>CANHBU010000202.1 GCA_947458345.1 Comamonadaceae bacterium | reverse complement strand
GCAGTTGGGCATCCCGGTCATGGCTCTGTTTCCCGTGATTGACGCCAGCCTGAAGACGCCCGATGGGCGCGAGGCGGCCAATCCGGACGGCCTGGTGCCTCGGGTGGTGCGCGAGCTCAAACGCAATTTCCCCGAACTCGGCGTGATGACCGATGTCGCCCTGGACCCCTACACCAGCCACGGCCAAGACGGCCTGCTCGATGAGACCGGCTACATCCTCAACGAAGAAACCGTGGCCATGCTGACCCAGCAGGCGCTCAACCAGGCCGCCGCGGGCGTGGACATCGTGGCGCCCAGCGACATGATGGACGGGCGCATCGGGGCCATTCGCCAGGCGCTAGAGGCCAAGGGCCACATCCACACCCGCATCATGGCCTACAGCGCCAAATATGCCAGCGCCTTTTACGGGCCCTTTCGTGACGCGGTGGGCTCAGCCGGCAACCTGGGCAAGGCCGACAAGAAGGTCTACCAAATGGACCCGGGCAATACCGACGAGGCACTCAAAGAAGTTGCGATGGATATTGCAGAGGGAGCTGACATGGTCATGGTCAAGCCTGGCATGCCCTACCTGGACGTGGTGCGCCGCGTCAAGGACGAGTTCAAGGTACCGACCTTCGCCTACCAAGTCTCGGGCGAATACGCCATGATCAAAGCCGCCGCCCAAAACGGCTGGCTCGATCACGATGCGGTCATGATGGAAAGCCTGCTGGCCTTCAAACGTGCTGGCGCCGACGGCGTCCTGACCTATTTCGCGCTGGACGTGGCGCGCAAGCTGCGCGGCTGAGCCCGGCTGGCCAGCGTGGCACACTAAGGCGTGCCACGTCGGCGCACGCAAGGGTCTTTGCACGCCATGGACAAGCCAGCCCCGCCTCTGAGCATCTTTCACATTGCGGCCCAGCAGGTCACGCAGAGCCCTCACTGGCCCGAGCAGCTGCCCGAGCAAGGCTTCATCTGGCTGGCCATCAGCCGCGACGCGCTCCAGCAGCAGCTCGAGCAGGTGCAACAGACCCTGCAGCGCCTTTGCGGCCAGCAGCTCGTCGAGCTGCATGTGGCCGACCTGCTGAACCTGCAACTGCCTTCAGGCTACGACTACACCGCCCAGTACGACCTGCTGGTGTTTCGGCGCCTGAGCAACTGGCGCACCCTCACCGCTACCGGCCCAGCGCTTGCCAGCGGGGCGGGCAGGCGCAAGACCAGCGGTCCCGTCATCCTGCGCCGCATCGATACCAGCCCGGTGGGCATGGCCCTTTTTGACCGCGTCTTGCTGACGGTCCACAGCGATGACATGAGCGTGCGCGACAGCTACGCCGCGCGCCTGCTCGAGGCCGGCGCCCAAGGCGGGCGCAGTGCCGGGGCGCAGCTGCCCACCAGCGCGCCCGATCTGATGCTGCGCCTGATCAACCAAATGGTCGACCAGTATCTGGACCTGCGCCGCGAGCTCAACCGGCAGCTCGACCATTGGCAGGCCGAATTGCTCAATCCGGCCACCCGCTTTGCCAACTGGAGCGCCGTCCTTGACGCGCGCATCACCTTGCACAAGCTCGATGAGATCTGCGAGGACCAGCGCAGCGCGGTGCAAGACTGGATCGATGCCCTGCAAGCGTGGCCCGATGATCCCTCACCAGCGGTGCAACGCGAGCGCGATCTGCTCAAGGTGCGCTCGCGCGACGTGCTCGAGCACATCGAGCGGGTGGTGCGGCATGTCCAGCGGCTCGAACACAGCACCGAGGCGGCGGTGCAGATGCACTTTTCAGCGCAAAGCCATCGCGCCAATCAAATCATGCGCACGCTGACCGCACTGACCGCGGTGTTCTTGCCGCTGAACTTCATCACCGGATTTTTCGGTATGAACTTCGAGTTCATGCCGGCCATACACAACAGCGCCGGCCTGTGGTGGGCGATCGGGGCCATGGTGGCAGCCGCGCTGGCAGTGCTCGGCGCGCTGTGGCGCAAACGCTACCTGGCCAGCCGCTAAGGCGCGCCCTGCGATACGCGCCGCATCTGTGGGAGAACCAGTGGGCGAACCAGTGGACGGACCACCATGCGCACCGACGGGGCGATTTCCCCCTCAGTGGCCCAAAATCTTGGACAGGAAGTCCTGCGCGCGATCGGTCTGCGGATGGTTGAAAAACTGATCGGGCGTGTTTTGCTCGACGATCTGCCCCTGGTCCATAAAGATCACCCGATCGGCCACCGCCTTGGCAAAGCCCATCTCGTGCGTCACGCACAACATGGTGATGCCCTGATTGGCCAGCTCGATCATGACATCGAGCACCTCCTTGATCATCTCCGGATCGAGCGCCGAGGTGGGCTCATCAAACAGCATGATCTTGGGTGTCAGGCACAGGGCGCGGGCGATCGCCACCCGCTGCTGCTGCCCGCCCGACAGCTGCAAGGGGTATTTGGCCGCCTGCTCGGCAATGCGCACCCGCTCAAGCTGGGCCATGGCGCGCTCCTCGGCCTCCTTCTTGGGCAGCTTGCCCACCCACATGGGCGAGAGCGTGAGGTTCTCGAGCACCGTCAGATGCGGAAACAAATTGAACTGCTGAAACACCATGCCGACTTGCTTGCGCACGGTATCGATCGCCTTGACATCATCGGACAGCTCGATGCCATCGACGACCAGGCGCCCTTGCTGATGCTCTTCGAGCCGGTTGATGCAGCGGATCAAGGTGGACTTGCCCGAACCAGAGGGACCGCAGATGACGATGCGCTCGCCCTTGGCCACATTCAAATCGATGTCGCGCAAGACGTGAAAGTCATTGCCGTACCACTTGTTGACCTTGTCAAAGCCGATGATGGGAGTGTTCATGGGAAACCCTGTTCAAAACAATCAGCGCTGCCGACCTTTGTTGACCTCGCGCTCGACCCAAAGGCTGTAGCGCGACATGGCAAAACAGAAGACGAAATAGATCAGCGCAATGAAGACATAGCCCTCGATCTTGTAGGGCCGCCAATCGGCATCGGAATTGAGGGCCAGACCCAGGGCACCGGTGAGCTCATAGAGGCTGACGATGGTCACCAGCGAGGTGTCCTTGAAGATGGCAATGAAGTTGTTCATGATGCCCGGCACCACCATGGCCAGCGCCTGCGGCAGCACGATCTTGCGCTGCGTTTGCCAGTACGACAGGCCCAGCGAAGCAGCCGCCTCCACCTGCCCCTTGGGGATGGCCTGCAAGCCGCCCCGGATCACCTCGGCCATATAGGCCGCAGCAAACAAGGTGATGCCGGCCAGCACCCGGATCAGCACATCGATTTTGGTGCCCTGCGGCATGAACAGCGGGAACATGAAGGAGGCCATGAAGAGCACCGAGATCAGCGGCACGCCGCGGATCAGCTCCACATACAAGGTGCACAAGGTGCGTATGGCCGGCAACTCCGAGCGCCGGCCCAAGGCCACCAGCAAGGCCAGCGGGAAGGCCAGCGCGATCGACAAGGTGGCCAGCAGCAGCGTCAGCGGCAGGCCACCCCAGCGATCGGTCTCGACGCGGCTCAGGACCATGCCGCCGAGCATGAGCCAGAAAAACAGCCCCAACCCCAGCGCCCAGAGGCCCGCCAGCCAAGGCTTCCAAAACCATCGCACGCAACTGACCACCAGCAGCGACATCATCAGCAAGGTGGCCAGCAGCGGCCGCCACTGCTCATCGAAGGGGTAGCGCCCGAAAATGATGAGCCGGTACTTCTCGGCCACCACGCCCCAGCAAGCGCCCACCTCGACCAGATGGCAGGCCTGTGCATCGGGCAGCCAGTGGGCGGTCAAAACGGCCCAGTTGAAAAGCTGCGGCAAGTACCACAGCAACAGCCCGCCGATGATCAGGGTGCTGACCGTGGTGCGCACATCGGCAAACAAGTTGCTGCGCAACCAGCCCAGCAAACCGCCGGTGCGAACCGGCGCCGGCCGCGCGGCAATCGATTGAAAAACACGGGCCGCCATGCTCAACGCTCCTTGATCGCCGCACGGGCGTTGTACCAGTTCATCAAGGCCGAAGTGGCCAGCGAGGTGGTCAAGTAGACCAACATGACGATCGCGATGCACTCGACGGCCCGGCCAGTCTGATTAAGGGCCGTGTTGGCAATGGAGACCACGTCCGGATAGCCGATGGCCACCGCCAGCGAGGAGTTCTTGGTCAGGTTCAGAAACTGATTGGTCATGGGCGGGATGATCACCCGCAGCGCCTGGGGCAACATCACCAGACGCATCTCCTGCCCCCGCGACAGCCCCAGGGCCGCCGCCGCCTCGCTCTGGCCTCGCGCCACCGACCCGATGCCCGCACGCACCACCTCCGCCACAAAGGCGGCGGTGTAGACCACCAAGCCGAGCAGCACCGCCATGAATTCGGGCGTGAGGGCGCCGCCGTTTTCAATCGCAAACTCGCCCTTGCTCGGATAGTTGGCCTGCGTCGGCGCGCCGCCAAGCAACCAGCCAAGCACCGTCATGCCCAGCACGATGAGCAGCGGCACCCAGAACATGCTGCGCGGCTGGCCCGTGGCCTCAAACTGCGCGCGCGCCCAACGGCTGCGCAGCCAGGCCAGCACCAAGCCGGCGAGCAAACCAATGCCTGCCCAGACGTGGCCATCGGCCCAAACCGGCACCGGGTAGTTCAAGCCCCCCTTACTCAGAAAGACATCGCCGGCCTGCCAAGCCTCGCTGGCATCGGGCAAGACTTCGGTAAAGAGCAGGTACCACATGAGCAACTGCAACAAAATTGGCACGTTGCGAAAGAACTCGACATAGGCTTGGCACAAGCCCCTGACCAGCGCGTTGCGCGAAAACCGCCCGATGCCCAGCAAGG
>CANHBU010000201.1 GCA_947458345.1 Comamonadaceae bacterium | reverse complement strand
TACCCGCGCCCTCGCGCCGAGAGTCTGCGCCGGTCCAACACCACGCACCCTGAATTTGCCTTTCTGCCGCGCAAGTTCAAGCTTGCGATCACGGGCGCGCAGCAAGATCGTCGGCCCCTCTTTTGCCGCAGCAGTGGCAGCCGACCCAATTCCTGATCTGGCATGCCGCTGGCGCCTGGCGGGCCGGGTTGAGCCCGATCCGATCGCTTGTCGCCCCAGGCCCAATCGCGCTATCTTGGCACGTCCACTTTGGTCGACACCGCCTCGCGTCACATTTGCGCGGCCGTGCGCGTCGAAAGCCCATAAAATCAAGTTTTCATCGACTCAGGCTAGATTCATGACCCACGTCGTCTCCGACTCCTGTATCCGTTGCAAATACACCGACTGTGTGGATGTTTGCCCCGTGGACTGCTTCCGCGAAGGCCCCAACATGCTGGTGATCGATCCCGACGAATGCATAGACTGCGCCGTCTGCATTCCAGAGTGCCCGGTCAACGCGATCTACGCAGAAGAAGACCTGCCCGCGGACCAGCAGGCCTTCACCGAACTCAATGCCCAGTTGGCCAAGTTGCCGACCTGGAAAAGCATCACCAAGCGCAAGACGCCGCTGCCCGATGCCGACGACTGGAAAGACAAAACCGACAAGCTCAGCGAACTTCGACGCTGAACCCGCCCACGGCGGCGGCCCAGGCTGCCGCGGCCGCCATTAACGCCAGATACCCCGACGTGACAACCTACTTCGCCCCGCAAGATGTTGAGGGCCTGATTGAGACCGACGCCATCATCGTCGGCGCCGGTCCGGTCGGCCTGTTCCAAGTCTTCGAACTCGGCCTGCTCGAGATCAAGGCCCATGTGATCGACTCCCTGGCCTACCCGGGCGGCCAGCCCATCGAGCTCTATCCCGACAAACCGATCTACGACATTCCAGCCATACCGGTGTGCACCGGCAAAGAGCTGACCGACGCCCTGCTCAAACAAATTGAGCCCTTCGGCGCCACCTTTCACCTCGGGCAAACTGTCACGCAGGTGCAGCGCCAAGATGACGGCCGGTTTTACGTCGAAACCAGCAAGGGCACGAAATTGCTGACCAAAACGCTGTTCATCGCAGCCGGGGTTGGTGCTTTCGAGCCGCGCACTCTCAAAGTTGACGGGCTCGAGCGCTTCGAGGGCTCTCAGCTGTTCTACCGGGTCAAGAACCCCGCCGACTTTGCCGGCAAGAACCTGCTGATCGTCGGTGGCGGCGATTCGGCCCTGGACTGGACGCTGCAGTTTGCAGCCGACGGCGCAAACCGCGCGGAAAGCGTGATTCTGGTGCACCGCCGCGACGGCTTCAAAGCAGCGCCTGCCAATGTCGCGAGGATGAGGGAGCTGTGCGAGGCCTTTGAGATGCAGTTCATCGTCGGTCAGGTCACCGGCTTTGAGGAGCGCGAAGGCCGCCTGGTCGGTGCCAAGGTGACCGGCGGCGATGGGGTCACGCGAGTTGTGCCCACAGACGCCCTGCTGGTCTTCTTCGGGCTGAGCCCCAAGCTCGGCCCGATCGCCGAATGGGGTTTGCAAATCGAGCGCAAGCAACTGGTGGTCGACACAGAAAAGTTTTCCACCAGCATCCCCGGCATTTTTGCGGTCGGCGACATCAACACCTACCCGGGCAAGAAAAAGCTCATCCTCTCGGGCTTTCACGAATGCGCCCTGGCCGCCTTTGCCGCTGCCGCCCTGATCTTTCCCGAAAAAGGCAAGATCCACTTGCAGTACACCACCACCAGCCCCAAGCTGCACAAGGTCTTGGGCGTGGAGTCACCGGTCTTTGACGACTGAGCAGACCGGGCCGTCGGCCTCCAAGTCAGGCGGCAATACCCGGGCCCCTACAATCGGCCCGCCCGTAAGGGTATGCCCATCTGATTAACCCGTCGCCAGGGGGGTCCCGAAAGGGGCTGAGACTGCGTCTGACTCGACGCTGACCCTGGAACCTGATCCGGCTCATACCGGCGGAGGAAGCGCGACATGCTGTACGCCACAGTGGCGGCCCTGGCCGTCTGTCTCTTGTTTTTCATCTGGGTCGCGCTGCGCGATCGCAGCCCGGTCGCCAGCCTGGACGAGTACCTGACCGCCCGAAGTTCGCAGGGCGCGCTCACTCTGGGTCTGTCTTTTTTGGCCTCGGGGCTCGGCGGCTGGATCCTGTTTGTGCCGCCGGAGATCGGCGCCTTTGTCGGCCCGGTGGCGGTGTTCGGCTACGCGCTGGCTGCCGCGCTGCCCTTTTGGGTGCTGGCCTGGTGCGGACCTGCCATCCGCCGGCGCATGCCGCAAGGCCGCACCATCGCCGAGTACGCGCAAGAGCGCTTCGGCGTCGGCTTGCGCGTTTGGGTGACGGCCCTGTCGGTGCTCTACATGCTGTGCTTCATCACGGCCGAACTGACCGCCATCGGTGGCATCACCGCCATGCTCTCGGATCTGCCGGGTGGCGTCGTGATCGTGGCCGTGGCCGTGACCACGCTGATCTACACCACTTGGGGGGGGCTGCGGGCCAGCCTGGTCACCGACAAGTGGCAGGCCTGGCTGCTGCTGGCGCTCTTGATGGTGGTGGTGGCCGTGCTGCTGGCCACGCTACCGGCGGGCAGCCTTGCGCAGCCGGCCAAACCCTGGCCGAGCGCGCCGCTGGAGGTCTCGCTCAGCGTGGCGCTCACGCTGGTGATCGCCGTGACTGCCGCCAACATCTTCCACCAGGGCTACTGGCAGCGCCTGTGGTCGGCCCGCTCCGACGCCGAGCTGCGCCGCGGTGCCTGGCTCGGTGGCCTGCTCACGGTGCCCGTGATGTTGATCATGGGCGCACTGGGTATGGTGGCCATGGCCTTGGGCAAGAACCCGGGCACACCACCGATTCCCTTCTTCGCCCTGCTCTCCGACGCCCCCGGCTGGCTGGCGCTGCCGGTGCTGATTTTGGCGGTGGCGCTGGTGGCGTCCTCGGTGGACACGCTGCAAAGCGCCATCGCATCGCTCGTGGTGACGGCCCGGCCTGCTGTGTCGCTGTCGGCCGCCCGCTGGGTCACGGTGCTGCTGATGGTGCCCGTGGTGCTGGTGTCCCTACAGGGCCTGTCGGTGCTTCGCCTCTTTCTCATCGCAGACCTGCTGTGCGCCACCGCTGTGGTGCCCGTGTTGCTGGGTCTGTGGCAGCGCATGACGCCAGCAGCGGCCGTGGCAGGCGCCGTGGCCGGACTGGTCGGTGCGGTGCTGCCCGGCTGGGTCAGCGGCGCCAGCTTGGCCGCGGGGCTTGCGGCGGCGAGCTTTCCCACCGGCGTGCCCACCCTGGCGCCCTTTCTGGGCGCCCTGCTCGCTTCGAGCGCCGTCAGCGTCCTGCTGGCCTGGTTCAAGCCCCAGACCCACAATCCAAGCGCGGCTTGATGGCGCCGCCGCTCAAGAAGCGGCAGGGGTGGGCGTGGTCACCATGGGCACAGGCGCATGCCCATGGCACAAGGGCCCATGGCCGCGCCCGGTCTGCACATCGGCGCCACAGCGTATGGCCTGCAAAACAAAGTCCCGCCCGCGCTCAACCGCTTGCGGCAAATCCAAGCCCCGGGCCAGGTAGGAGGCGATGGCCGACGAGAGCGTACAACCGGTGCCATGGACATTGAGGCTGGGAATGCGCGGGCTGCTCAGGCGCAGCCAGGGCTGGGCCGCGGTGGCCAGTACGTCGACTACCTGATTGCCGGGCAAGTGGCCACCCTTGAGCAACACCGCCCGCGCCCCCTGGGCCAAAAGATCGCTTGCCGCCTGGTCCAGATCCGCTTGACTGGCCAGCGGCCGGCCGAGCAGCAGCGCCGCCTCATCGAGGTTAGGAGTGATCACGCTGGCTCGGGGAAACAGTTCATGGCGCAACACATCGACCGTGGCCTCCTCAATCAGGCGGTCTCCGCTGGTGGCGACCATTACCGGATCGAGCACCACGTGGGCTATGCGGTAGTGGTCGATCGCCCAAGCCACCACCCGCACGATCTCAGGCGCGTGGAGCATGCCGATCTTGACCGCATCGACACCGATATCGTCAAGCACCGCACACAGCTGCGCCTTCAAAAACTGCGGCGGCACGGCATGTATGCCTGAGACGCCAACGGTGTTTTGCGCCGTCAAAGCGGTGATGGCGGTCATGCCAAAGCAGCCCAGGGCCGAGAAGGTCTTCAGATCGGCCTGGATGCCTGCGCCGCCACCGCTGTCGGAGCCGGCAATCGAGAGGACTCGGGCATAACGCGGTCGGGTGGTCAGGCGATCAGCTTGCATCGCCTGATTATCGATCGGCGGCGCATCCACCAAAAACGCAAGCCGGCCGGGCCAGGCCAGAGCGCTCAGGTATGGTGTAATCGCATCAGAGAGAAACAGGGGTGTCCGTGCGCGGCCGGACTGAGAAACACCCTCGCACCCGATCCAGGTCATGCTGGCGTGGGAAGTTTCAGCAAACCCCCAGCGGTTTGCCCGCCCCGTGCCCCTGTCTGCTCTGACCTCAATTCAGATGGGCTCCACTTCACAGCACTTCGCCATACTGGGCGCCGGCCTCATGGGACGCCTGTTGGCGCTCGCCCTGGCCCAGCGGGGCCACCGGGTGCAGGTGTACGAGGCGGCTGCGGCCGACGCCATGGGCTCGGCCGCCCGAGCCGCAGCGGCAATGCTCGCGCCACTGGCCGAGTCGGCCGTGACCGAGCCCAATGTGGTGCGCATGGGGCTGTACAGCCTGAGCCGCTGGCCGCAACTGATCGAGACCTTGCATCAGCCGGTGTTCTTCCAGCAAAACGGCACCCTCATCGTCTGGCAC
>CANHBU010000200.1 GCA_947458345.1 Comamonadaceae bacterium | reverse complement strand
GGCCCTCTATGTCCTGTGGCTCTGGGTGAATTTGCATGGGTGGCCGGCGGCGCGCCACTTGCATCGCCTGCTCGGCGTTGTGGAGTCGATTGATCTGCATGAGCGTGATCAGTTGCACCGGCACCAAGGGCAGGCGGTCTTGCCAGTACTGCTCGATCGCCTGCCTGGGGCTCAGCCACAGCGCTTCAGTGGTTTCATGGTCGTCCTGGCGGGCCTCCTGGCCCTCGGGTGCCACTGCCACGAAAAACCGGGTGTCGAAACGGCGGTCGATCATGCTGGGCCGGCGTGGCGTGACCCATCGCGACCAGGGGCGGATCAGCTGGGTTTGCAGCGGCCCGAGCCCGACGGCTGCCAGGGCGGGCAAAAAGGGCTGACCGGCCGCCAGATGTTCGCGCAGGCTCTCGCGCTGCGCTTGGGCCGCTTGCGCGGTGTGGAGCAGCACACCGCATTCTTCGAAGGTTTCCCGCAGCGCGGCCACATGCAGCCCGCACGCGGTGGCGGCATCGAGTCCGTGCTCGCCCAGGGCTTGCTGCATGGCCGCTGCTGGCTGGTCCAGCTCAGTGGGCTCGAACAGGCAATCTTGCCTGTCGAGCTTGCCGCCCGGAAAGACATAGGCGCCGCCGAGCACGCGCGACTGGCTGTGGCGCTTGAGCAGCAGCACCTGCAGCCCCTGCGGCCTGTCGCGAAGCAGCATGACCGAGGCGGCGTCGACCGGCGGCGTCAACACTTCGTTTTGATTGATCTCGAAGTTCATCTCACGATTGTGGCGCTTGCAAGACGCACCAGTGGCCAGCGGGCAGGCCTGTTCGTCGCATTTGCTACAGTGGGCACAGGAGGACAAGGCATATGCATCACCTGACGCGAACAGGCTGGGTGTTGGGCGCGATGTGGTTCGCTTCGGTGGCCCTGGCGCAGCCCATCAAGCTGCAGTGCGAGGTCGAAGGCGGGTTTGCTGACGCGCAGACCAAGGCCGCGCCGGCGCGGGTGGGCATCGAGCTGCAAGTAATTGGGCGGCATTTGTACTTCTCGGTGATCGGCCCGCGACCCTATGAAATGCGTGTGAGCACGCTGGTGACCGAGGACTACGAGGGCACCAACCTGACCTCGTCGAGTCAGCTCGGCGCGCGCCGTCGGCACCGCGCCAGTGGCCAGGAGACCAGCTTGCTGCTCGAGCGCGGCTCGATCGAGCTGACCGCCTACAACGACGTGCCTGTGCAGGGCAAGCTGCAGCGCTTTAAGTACACCGGCAAGTGCAAGCAGACGGCTTGAGCCCGACAGGGGCTCAGGCGACATCAATCGTGTGCACGCCCCACTGTCCGCGTCGCCGGTCGTCAAAATAGCGCTCGAGGGTTTCTCGCACCGTGCGAAAGGCGATCTCGTCCCAGGGGATGGTGTCTTCTGTGAACAGGCGCGCCTCCAGGGTCTCGTGACCGGGGTTGAAATGGGTGCTCAGAAGGCGGGCCCGGTAAAAAAGATGAACCTGGCCGACCCGCACCACGTTGATCAGGCTAAAAAGCTCCTGCATCTCGATGCTGGCCCCCGCCTCTTCGTCTGTCTCGCGAGCCGCGCCTTGCGCCGTCGTCTCGCCCATCTCCATGAAACCAGCGGGCAAAGTCCATTTGCCCCACCGGGGTTCGATGTTGCGCTTGCACAGCAGTACCTGCTCGCCGCTTTCGCCCCACCAGGGTACGGTGCCGACCACGTTAATCGGGTTTTCGTAGTGCACCGTGTGGCACACGGTGCAGATCGCGCGCTCTCGCGTGTCACCGTCATCGGGCAGCCTGACCACCAGAGCGGCACCGCAGAGTCGGCAGTGCTTGAGAGGAGGGCGTTGCATCTGAGGGGATCGATTCGGTGACCGTGCGGTGGCGCAGCCGCGGTCACACCACCTTGACGTGCAGGCCGCCCAGGCCGGTGATGGCACCTTCCATCACATCGCCGGCTACCACGGCGGCCACGCCCTCGGGCGTGCCGGTAAAAATCAGGTCGCCAGGCTTGAGTTCCCAGGCGGCCGACAGGTGCTCGATGGTCTCGGCAATGTTCCAGATCAACTGGTCGATCTGGCTGCGCTGCCGGTCCTGTCCACCGACCTGCACATAAATCTCGGCCTGCTCGATGGCCCCGGCCTGCTGGGCCGGCGTGATGGGCCCGATCGGCGCAGACTGGTCAAAGGCTTTGCCGATGCACCAGGGCCGGCCCTGCTTTTTCATCTCGTTTTGCAGGTCCCGCCGGGTCATGTCCAGACCGACCGCGTAGCCGAAGATGTGCGCGTGTGCATCGCTTGCCTGGATATTGCGCCCGCCTTTGCCGATGGCCACGACCAGCTCGATCTCGTGGTGCAGGTTGTGGGTTTGGCTGGGGTAGGCCATGGTGCCGGTCGTGCCCTCGGGCACCACGACCAGGGCATCGGCTGGCTTGAGAAAGAAAAAGGGCGGCTCGCGTCCGGTAAAGCCCATCTCCTTGGCGTGCTCGACGTAGTTGCGGCCGACGCAGTAGATGCGGTGGACCGGGAAGACGGCGGACGAGCCGGTGACCGGGACGGTCACCATGGGCGCAGGTTCGTGGGTGTAGAGCATGGTGGGGATCAGATGGGTCTGAGGCGCAACAACGCGTTTGCCGGTGTTGATTTGAACAGCTTTTTTGCCCGCTTGTCGCTCCCTGTGTGCCGCTGCCGCAAATTGGCCGTCACTTTTGATCGCCATCTGGGTCGGCCCAATGGCGCCAGCCGGCGCTACGGGGCCACTTACACTGCGGGGCATGGACAAAAGCTTTGACTTCGCCAAAGCGCCGGCTCACCTGATCCGGCGCGCGCATCAGATCGCGGTGGCTATGTTTATGCAGGAGGCGCAAGGTTTTGACGTCACGCCGGTGCAGTTCGCCGTGCTCAACGCCCTGATGGACGAGCCTGGTCAGGATCAGGTGTCGCTGTCGGCGCGCGTGGCCTTTGACGCAGCCACCTCGGGCTCGGTCATTGGGCGCCTAGAAGCCAAGGGCTGGGTGCGCCGTCAGCCCGATGCGCGCGATCGCAGGCGCAAGCGCCTGTGGATCACGCCCGAGGGCCGTGAGGTGGCGCTCAAGCTCAAGCGCACCGCCAGCCGAACGCAGCGTCGTCTGATGGCGCCACTGCAAAGCGATGAGCGCCAACAGTTGCTCGGTTTGCTCGCCAAGCTGGTGGGCGCCCACGAAAAGGCCGACCGCACCGACCTTTGAGTTGGCTGCAGTTTAGGGTGATGCGGTAACGAGTTCGAAGTGTTCGACCGTCGGCGGCGATGCAAAGAAGGGGCCGATCAGGGCGCGCCATTGGCCGAAAGCGGGCGACTGGCGAAAGCCCTGCGTGTGGTCTTCCAGACTTTCCCAAACGACTTGCAGGATGTAGCGCTCGGGTGACTCCTGGCTGCGATGGACCTTGTATCCGCGGCAGCCCTTGGCCTGGGCCAGCACCTGCGCGGTGGCCTGTTCGATCGCTGCCTCGAACGGCGCTTGCTGGCCAAGCTGGATGCGGATGTCGGCGATTTCCAGGATCATGCTCAGTCTCCGGTTGGGTTGGGGACGCGATTGTGCGCCCAAAGCCGCGCCGGCTTGCAGGCTGCGGCACAGCGCGCCTCTGAGACAATCGGCAGATGTCCACCCTGAACCCACCGACTGCGCCGACCCGCGCCCAGACAGCGCCCCGAGTGGGCTTTGTCAGCCTGGGCTGCCCCAAAGCCCTGACGGACTCCGAGCTCATCCTCACACAGCTCAGCGCCGAGGGCTACCAGACGTCCAAAACCTACGAAGGCGCCGATCTGGTCATCGTCAACACCTGCGGCTTCATCGATGAAGCCGTCCAGGAGAGCCTGGAGACGATCGGCCAGGCGCTGGCTGACAACGGGCGGGTGATTGTGACGGGCTGCCTGGGGGCCAAGACGGCCGAAGGCGGCGGCAACCTGATCAAGAGCCTGCACCCGAGCGTGTTGGCGGTCACTGGCCCGCACGCCACACAGGAGGTGATGGACGCGGTGCATCTGAACCTGCCCAAGCCGCACGACCCCTTTGTCGATCTGGTGCCGCAGGCTTTTGGAGCGGCCGGCATCAAGCTCACGCCGCGCCACTACGCCTACCTCAAGATCAGCGAGGGTTGCAATCACCGCTGCACCTTTTGCATCATTCCGTCCATGCGTGGAGATCTGGTCTCGCGCCCAGTCGGCGATGTGCTCAAGGAGGCGCAGGCGCTTTTTGAAGGCGGGGTCAAGGAGTTGCTGGTCATCAGCCAGGACACCTCTGCCTACGGTGTGGATGTGCAGTACCGCACCGGTTTTTGGGACGGCAAGCCGATCAAGACCCGCAGCCTTGAGTTGGTGCGCGCCCTCGGTGAATTGGCCGCACCTTATGGCGCGTGGGTGCGGCTGCACTATGTCTACCCCTATCCGAGCGTCGACGAGATCGTTGCGCTGATGGCCGACGGTTTGGTGCTGCCCTACCTGGACGTACCGTTTCAGCACAGCCATCCGGACGTGCTGCGACGCATGAAGCGCCCGGCCAGCGGCGAGCGCAATCTTGAGCGGTTGGCGCGTTGGCGCGAGCGCTGCCCCCAACTGGTGGTGCGCAGCACCTTTATTGCGGGCTTTCCCGGGGAAACCGAGGAAGAGTTCGAGCACCTGCTCGACTTCATGCGGCAGGCCCGCATCGATCGCGCCGGTTGCTTTGCCTACAGTGCGGTACAAGGGGCCGCGGCCAATGACTTGCCCGACGCCTTGCCGCAGGTGCTGCGCGAGGAGCGCCGGGCGCGGTTCATGGCAGTGGCCGAAGAGGTCTCGACACGCAAGCT
>CANHBU010000199.1 GCA_947458345.1 Comamonadaceae bacterium | reverse complement strand
GCTGCGCTCAAGCTGTTCGAGTTTCCCTTGCTCGGCTGGAGCCGCACGCCCCACCGCCTGGACGGTGTGCACACCTACAGCGGCCCTGAGCAGTTGCCCGCTTTTTTGGCCAGCACCCGGGTGCTGGTCAACTTGCTGCCGCTGACGCCCGAGACGCAAAACATTCTCAACCGCGAGACGCTTTCGCAACTGCAGCCCGGCGGGTATTTGATCAACGTTGCCCGTGGCGCCCATCTGGTCGATGAAGACCTGCTGGCCTTGCTGGCCAGTGGCCAGCTCAGCGGGGCCACGCTCGATGTGTTTCGCCAGGAGCCGCTGCCCCCGGCGCATCCCTTTTGGCGTCATCCGGCCATCACCCTGACCCCGCATACCTCGGCGCGCACCTTGCGAGACGAAAGCGTGGCGCAGATCATTGCCAAGATCCATCGTCTGCAAGCCGGGGATGCAGACCTGGGGGGCCGGGTGAAAACCGATTTGCGATACTGACGACCAAGGAGCAGCTTATGAAATACCCTTCCCGCGTCAAGCTGGTCGATGTCGGCCCGCGCGACGGTCTGCAAAACGAAAAAGGCCAGGTGCCGGCGGCCGTCAAGATCGAGCTGGTGCACCGTCTGCAGGACGCCGGCCTCAAGGAGATCGAGGTCACCAGTTTTGTCAGCCCCAAGTGGGTGCCGCAGATGGCCGACAACGCCCAGGTCATGGCCGGCATCCAGCGCAGGCCCGATGTGCGTTACTCGGTGCTGGTGCCCAACCTCAAGGGCCTGGAGGCGGCGCTGTCGGCCCCGCGCGAGCACTGGCCCGACGAGGTGGTGGTGTTCGCCGCCGCCAGCGAGGCCTTCAGTCAGCGCAACATCAACTGCTCGATTGCCGAGAGCATCGAGCGCTTCGCGCCAGTGGTCGAGCAGGCCCGCCAGAACGGCATCTATGTGCGCGGCGCGATTTCGGTGGCGGTGGGCTGCCCCTACCAGGGCGAAGTGCCGGCCGAGTCGGTGGGCGAGGTGGCCCGGCTCATGAAGGCCATTGGCGTGCAGCACGCGGGTGTGGCCGACACCGTTGGCATGGGCACGCCGGTCAAGGTTCAGCGCGCCATGGAGGCCACGCTCAAGCACTATGAGCTGGCCGATGTCTCGGGCCATTTTCACGACACCTATGGCCAGGCTCTGGCCAATACCGTGGCCTGCCTGGAGATGGGCATCTGGCAGTACGACAGCTCTTCGGCGGGCCTCGGCGGCTGCCCTTATGCCAAGGGGGCCACCGGCAACGTGGCCACCGAAGATGTGGTCTACCTGCTGCACGGCATGGGCATTGAAACCGGCATCGACCTCGACAAGCTCATTGATGCCGGCGTGTTCATCAGCGATTTTCTGCAGCGCAAGCCCAATTCGCGCGCGGCAACCGCCCTGCTCAACAAGCGCGCGGCATGAACGGCTCGGAGTCGGTGGACCGTGTGGCGGCGGTGCTGGCCGAGCGCGGCCATCCGCATGCGCCGCGCATGCTGGCCGATTCTGCCCGCACGGCGCAAGAAGCGGCCGACGCCTTGGGCGTGCAGCTCGGCCAGATCGCCAAAAGTATCGTGTTTCGGCGCCGGCCCGACGATGCGCTGGTGATGGTGGTGACCTCGGGCGATCAGCGCGTCGACGAAAAAAAGCTCGCCGCCCTGGCCTGTTCCAATGGCCAAAAGCTCGGCCGCGCCGACGCCGATTTTGTGCGCGAGCGCACCGGTTTTGTGATCGGTGGTGTCGCGCCGCTGGCGCACCTGAGCGTGCCGCTGCTGTGGCTGGACCTGAGCTTGTTTCGTTTCGATCAGGTCTGGGCTGCCGCCGGCCATCCGCATGCGGTGTTTGCCGCCACGCCGGCTCAACTGGCCCTGCTCACCCGAGCTCGGCTCGACGATGTGGCCAGCATGGAGCCGGCCGTGCGGGCGCTGGCCATGCTGCGGGCGCGTGCGGCCTGTGTGCAGGCCGCGCCGGCTGGCGACCCACCTTCGCCCTGCATCTCGGTATGCCGCATGGACGAGGTGTCGGGTTTATGCATCGGTTGCATGCGCTCCATCGACGAAATTGCGGCTTGGAGCACCCTGGCGCCGCCAGCACGTCGCCAGGTCTGGCGCTCCATTGAGCAGCGCGCCGCCGCGTTGCTTTGAAACACTGCACTTCAGGAGCGCCGCCATGGAACTCAAGCGCCTGACTTTTTATCTGGATTTCATCTCGCCCTATGCCTATCTGGCGTTTGAGCGGCTGCCGCAGGCCCTCGAGGGCATCAGCCATGCGGTCACTTATCAGCCCGTGCTCTTTGCCAGCATGCTCAAGGCGCACGGCAACATCGGCCCGGCCGAGCTCAAGCCCAAGCGCGAATGGACTTACCGCCATGTGCTGTGGCTGGCCCAGGCCCAGGGCACGCCTATGCGCATGCCCGCGGCGCACCCTTTCAATCCCTTGGCCCTGCTGCGCCTGGCGCTGGCCTGCAGCGAAGAGGGCCGTCCCAACCGCTGGGTTTGCGAGACGATTTTTCGCCATGTCTGGGCCGAGGGGGGCGACCCCAATGACCCACAGCGCTTGGCTCAGTTGAGCGAGCGCCTGCAGCCTGTGCTCGATCCCGCAGGTGATGAGGTCAAGCAGCGCCTGAAAGCCGCCTCAGAGCAGGCGATTGCTGCCGGCGTTTTTGGTGTGCCGACGGTGGCATCGGAGGGCAAGTTGTTCTGGGGGCTCGACGCCCTGCCCATGCTGCGCGATCAGCTTCAGGGCGGGGCCTGGTTCGAAGGTCCAGACTGGGACGATGCGGCCCGGTTGCCCGTGGGTGTCAAGCGTTTGTGATTCCCCGCTGAGCACGCCCTGATCGTGCTGTCGCCAAAAAAAACGCCCACCGAAGTGGGCGTTTTTGCGATCAGCTCACCGAGCAGATGAGCTGAGCCTCAGGCCAGTGATCAGCTGGCGCGGGTGTCGATGTCACCAGCAATGCTGGGGTAGCGCACATGCTCGACCAGCTCCTGGATCTCGCGGCGCGGGGCCGGAGTCAAGAGGCTGACGATGATGATGACCGCAAAGCCCAGCGGCACGCCGAAGACACCGGCCGAGATCGGCAAGATGCCCCACCACAGCTCGATCGGCGAGGTCACGCCGAAGACGCCGCGCAGCCAAGGCTGAGTGGTGGCCATGTAGAACATGGTGACACCAAAGCCTGACACCATGCCCAAGATGGCGCCCCACTTGGTCGCTCGCTTCCAGAAGATGCCCAGGGTGAGCGCCGGGAAGAAGCCAGCTGCAGCCAGCGAGAACGCGGCAGAGACCAGGAACAAGATGTCGGCTGGTTTTTGCGCCGCCACATAAGCGGCAGCCAGGGCCACCACCAGCAGCAGGATCTTGGACAGCATCACGCGGCGTGCCGTGGGTGCGTTCGGGTCGATCATCTTGTAGTACAGATCGTGCGAGAGCGCGTTGGCGATCGTCAGCAACAGGCCGTCGGCTGTGGACAGCGCCGCAGCCAAGCCGCCCGCAGCCACCATGCCAGAGATCACATAGGGCAGGCCACCGATTTCTGGCGTGGCCAGCACAATGATGTCACCGCCAATACGCATCTCGCCGAGCTGCAGCAGGCCGTCTTTGTTGACGTCAGACACCGACAGCAAAGTCGGGTCTACTGCCGCCCACTGCGCGACCCAGGCCGGTAGCTTGTCAAACGGCGTTCCCACCAGCACGGTGAAGACCTCGTACTTGACCAGCACGGCCAGTGCAGGCGCCGTGAAGTAGAGCAGGAAGATGAAGAACAGCGACCAGGTCACCGAGCTGCGCGCCTGCTTCACAGAAGGCGTGGTGTAGTAGCGCATCAGGATGTGCGGCAGCGCGGCGGTACCGAGCATCAGGCAGAACACCAGGGCCAGGAAGTTACGCCGTGAGGTGTCGTAGGTGTCCTTGGCTTTTTGGTCGCCATTGGGGTCGCCCGCGAACTGCGTGGCGTGACGCGGCATGCCGGCCAAAGGCGCAGTGCGTGCTGCGTTGGCGGCCCTGGCGGCGGTCCAGGCCTTCTTGGCGGCTTCTTCGTCCTTGGGCAGGGCAGCCTGAGCCTTTTCGGCAGCGGCGATTTCTGCGGCAGGTGCGTTGGCAGCCTTGAGGTCTTCGATCTTCTTGGCTGCGGCGGCCTTGTCGGCTTCCAGCGCGGCCTTCACGTCTTTGAGCTTGGCTTCAAACTCGTCGGCGCGGGCCTTGAAGATGGCACGGACTTCTTTTTCTTTCGGATCATCGATCAGGGCTTTTTCCTTCTCGGTCACCTTCTGCAGCTGGTAGCCGTAGATGGCCTGAGGAATCGGCACGCCCGTCTGCTTGACCGACAGCCACACCACCGGGATCATGTAAGCGATGATCAAGATGATGTACTGGGCCACCTGCGTCCAAGTCACGGCGCGCATGCCGCCCAGGAAGGAGCACACCAAGATGCCGCCCAGGCCCAGGAAGATGCCCAGCTCAAAGGCCACGCCGGTCAGGCGCGTGGTGATCAGGCCGACGCCGTAGATCTGCGCCACCACGTACACAAAGGACACGAAGATGGCGATGATGATGCCCACGAAACGGGCAATATTGCCGTCATAGCGCGCGCCCAGGAAGTCGGGAATGGTGAATTGCCCGAACTTGCGCAGGTAGGGCGCCAGGAACAGCGCCACCAGACAGTAGCCGCCAGTCCAGCCCATGATGAAGGCCAGTCCGCCGTAGCCGGTCAGATAGAGCGTGCCGGCCATCCCGATAAAGGAGGCCGCGCTCATCCAGTCGGCGCCGGTGGCCATGCCGTTGTAGATGGCGGGCACTCGGCGGCCGGCCACATAGTATTCGGCTGCGTCGTTGGT
>CANHBU010000198.1 GCA_947458345.1 Comamonadaceae bacterium | reverse complement strand
GAAAGGCCGGTCTTGCGCAGGCCCTCCAAAATCCCGTCGACCAAATGGCCGGGGGTGGTCAGAGTCTTGCCCAGCAGAAGTCGGCCATGCAGCTGATCGAAGGCGGCCACATCGGTGAAGGTGCCGCCGATGTCGGCGGCTACGCGGTAACGTTGGAGCTTGCTCATGCCGAAGCCGACTGCGTCGGCGCTTGTTTGCGATGCGAGGCATAGTATGCGCCGCATGCCATTACATCAATGACAAGTCTGGCATACTTGATATGATTTTTTTGTTATCTTGAGACGGTGATTTAAAAGCGGCGCAGCGATCGCGCCCAAAGCGCTGGCCGCTGAGCATCGCCCGCTCAAAGGACACACGGATGCAGCACCCCACAAGAGCCCTCTCGGACCCGCCACCTTTGATGCGCCCAGCCCTGTGGCGGCTTTTTCTGGACCTGGCCGAAGAGGGCAGCATGAGCCGGGTTGCGCTGCAGCGCGATATGGCCCAGCCTCAGTTGAGCCGCCAGCTCGCCGAGCTAGAGGCGCTGTGCGGGCAGCGCCTGTTCAGCCGCCATGCGCGCGGCCTTCAACTCAGCGCCTGGGGTCAATGGGTGCTGCCCCAGGTGCGGCAGTGGCTCAGCAGCACAGAGCAACTGGAGGCGGATATCCGCGCCGGTGCTGGCATGCCGGTCGGTCAGGTGCAGATGGCCTGCATGCCATCGGCCATGGAGCCCTTGCTCTGCCCAGCGCTGCTCCTGATTCGACAGCGCTATCCGCTGCTTCGCGTCAAAGTCCAGGAAGGGCTCGACGCCACCATCCAGGAGGGCCTGGACAGCGGCCGCTACGACATGGCCATCCGTTATGTCGACACGCGCCAATTGCAGCCGCGCGACCAAGTGCTGCAGCAGGTCGATTCCTTTTTGGTCGGGCCGCCCGGCGATCCACTGACGCGTCAGCGCCGGGTGGCTTTTTCAGCGCTGCGCGGGCTCGGCCTGATCCTGCCCAGCCGCCTGAGCCGATGGCGCGAAAGTCTGGACCGCACCGCGCGCGAGCACGGTTTTGAACTGCAGGTCACTCTCGAAGCCGACTCGCTCATCATGCAGCGCCAGATGGTGCGGATGGGCGCCGGGCACACCATCCTGGGGCCCTTGGCGATCGGCAGTCAGGGCGCCGCTGGGGCGCTGCAAGCTGCTCTGATTGTCGAGCCCGAGATTCCTCGCGCTGTGGCCCTGACCATGGGAGCGCGAACGCCTAACCCCGCCCAGCGCGCCGTAGCGCAGGCCATCGACGAGGTGGCCAGGGGCTTGCCGGCGCACTATTTCAACCGGCCGCTGCAGCGTGAGCGCACTGCCCAGCGCAGCCCTGGCTCGCGCTAACATCGCAGGGCCTCAAACCACCGTCCATGCAAGCCCCACGCCATCCGCTTCCCTGGTTGCAAGAGGGGGACCCTTTTCCGGCGCTTGAGCAGTCGTGGGACGATGAAGATCCGGCACCGGGATTGCTGGCCGCCAGCGCAAGCGTGTCGACCGATCGGCTGATCGCAGCTTACCGCGGCGGGGTTTTCCCCTGGTACAGCGCCGGCCAGCCCGTGCTGTGGTGGAGCCCCGATCCGCGCACGGTCTTGCGGCCGGCCCAGTTCAAGCTTCACGACTCGCTGCGCAAGACCCTCAAGCGCTTCGTGCGCGAGCCCAGATGTCAGGTGCGCATCGACCACGATTTCGGCGCGGTGATCGGGCACTGCGCAAGCACGCCGCGCGCGGGCCAGAACGGCACCTGGATCGTGCCCGAGATGGTCGAGGCCTACCAGGGTCTGCATGCGATGGGCCTGGCCCACAGCGTGGAGACCTGGATGGACGGCGAGCTCGTCGGCGGCCTGTACTGCGTCGGGCTCGGGCGCATGGTCTTTGGCGAATCGATGTTCGCCCATCGCCGCGATGCCTCCAAGATCGCGCTGAGCGCGCTGGTGGCGCTGTGCCGCGCACAGGGGCTCGATGCGATCGACTGTCAGCAAAACACAGCCCACCTGGGCTCGCTCGGTGCCGCCCCCATTGCGCGCCCCCTGTTCGCCCAAATGGTGGCCGAGCGGGTCAGCCAGGCCTGCGCCCACTGGCAATTTGACCCCTTATACTGGCGCGAGATCCTGTGAGTCTGCGGCTGTGACCCATCACAAAGAACTTCCACTTCAGACACTGCAGTTCTACGCGACCGCGCCCTACCCCTGCAGCTATCTGCCCGAGCGCATGGCCCGCTCGCAGGTGGCTACGCCCAGCCATCTGATCCACAACCAGGCCTACTCGGAGCTGGTGAGCAAAGGCTTTCGCCGCAGCGGCATGTTCACCTACCGGCCCCACTGCCAAGGCTGTCAAGCCTGCGTGCCCCTGCGGGTGCCGGTCAACCGATTTGAAGCCGACCGCAGCCAGCGCCGGGCCTGGAAGCAGCACCAAGGTCTGCAAGCGCGGGTGCTCAGGCTGTGCTTCATGCCCGAGCACTACGAGCTTTACCTGCGCTACCAAAGTGGCCGCCACCACGGCGGCGGCATGGACCATGACAGCATTGACCAGTACACCCAGTTTCTGCTGCAAAGCCGAGTCAACTCACGCCTGGTCGAGTTTCGCGAACCTGCGAGCTCACCGCAGGCCGGCGCGCTGCGCATGGTGGCCATCGTGGACGTGCTCGAAGACGGTATCTCGGCCGTCTATACCTTCTACGATCCACAACCCCATGCCAGCTACGGCACCTACGGCATCTTGTGGCAGATCGAGCAGGCCCGGCACCTGCAGCTGCCCTATCTATACCTGGGCTATTGGATCGGCGAGAGCCCCAAGATGAATTACAAAGCCCGCTTCACTCCGCACGAACTGTTGCTCGGCGGTCAATGGACAGCACCGATGGCGCTCGACGGCCAGACCGAGTCGCACACCGCCCAAGCCGATTGAATCGCCTGCGCGGCGCGACAGCGGAGCGCTTTTCATCTTGTAAAATAACGGGCTCGCGCACGCCGTTATGAAAAAAAACACCGATCCGAGCCTGCCCAGCGAACCGACGGTTCAAGTCATCGGTCGCATGTTCACCTTGCTGGAAATTCTGGCCAGTCGGGAAGAGCCGGTCTCCCTCAAGGAGATCAGCGAGAAGTCGGGCCTGCATCCTTCAACGGCTCACCGCATCCTCAATGATCTGGCGGTCGGCCGTTTTGTCGACCGCCCACAGGCCGGCAGCTACCGACTCGGGATGCGCTTGCTTGAACTGGGCAATGTCGTCAAGGCCAGACTGAGCGTGCGAGATGCCGCCTTGCTGCCCATGCGGGATTTGCACAAGCTGATCCAACAGCCGGTGAACCTGAGCGTGCGGCAGGGCGATGAAATCATTTATATCGAGCGCGCCTACAGCGAGCGCTCTGGCATGCAAGTCGTGCGAGCCATAGGCGGGCGAGCCCCACTGCATCTGACCTCGACCGGCAAGCTTTTTCTGGCGGCCGACGATGCACCGCGCGTGCGTGCCTATGCCACCCGCACCGGCCTGCCCGGCCAGACGCAAAACAGCATCACCGCGCTGCCTGCTCTCGAGCGCGAACTGTCCAAGGCCAGGCAATACGGCGTGGCACGCGACAACGAGGAGCTCGAGTTGGGTGTGCGCTGCATGGCCGCCGGCATTTATGACGACCAAAACAGTCTGGTTGCAGGGCTGTCGATCTCGGCGCCGGCCGACCGGCTCGACGAAAGCTGGCTGGTCAAGCTGCAAGCAACCGCTGGCGAGATTTCAGCCGCTCTAGGCCATCGCATTGTTCGATCGGGCCGTTGAACTTCCCGAAGCCGCAAGCCTGACTGGCTCAATCTAAAAACAGCTGCGAGCTTGCGCTTAGCTCCGTGCGCCCGAGGTATCGGCCGACATGCCCTGAGTCGCACCAGGGCCACGCTCGACCCAGCGCTTGACGCGCTCGGCATCGCCCAGGCGGCTGAGCTTGCCAGCCGAGTCGAGGAACACCATGATGAGCTTGCGGCCGGCCACCTTGACCTGCATCACCAGACACTGACCCGCTTCTGAGATATAGCCCGTCTTTTGCAGACCGATCTCCCACTCTGGGCTGTGCACCAGGCGGTTGGTGTTGTTGTACTGAAGGGTTTGGCGTCCGAGCACCACTTGATGCCCAGACGAAGTGGACAGCTCGCGCAGCACCGGATCGAAAGACGCCGCCTGCACCAGCAGCGCCAGATCATGGGCGCTCGAGCGGTTGCGGCTGGAAAGCCCAGTTGGCTCGACGTAGCGGGTGTCCTTCATGCCCAAAGCCTGTGCCTTGCCATTCATCTGGGCGACAAAAGTGGCCATGCCGCCCGGATAGGTCCGCCCCAGGGCATGGGCCGCTCGGTTCTCGCTGGACATCAGGGCCAGATGGAGCAACTCGCCACGGCTGAGGGTGGCGCCCACTCGAAGGCGCGAGCTGCTGCCCTTTTCGGTGTCTACATCGTCCTGGGTGATGGTGACCATCTCATCCATGGGCAATTTGGCCTCATTGATGATCACACCCGTCATGAGCTTGGTCAGCGAGGCAATCGGCAACACGGCGTGATCGTTCTTGCTCAGCAACACTTCCTGAGTGTCCTGATCGATGACCAGGGCCACGCTCGAGCGCAGCGACAAAGGGTCCTGGGCGGTGTGCAGGCCGGCCAATTGCCCATAAGACGGACGTGGCGCCGCGGGAGCTGCCACCTGCAAGCGCGAAGGCTTGACGCCTGCGGCTCGGACCTGCGCCGGTCTGGACGCACGGGCGGGGCCAGCGCTCTTCTTGTTTGCCTTTGCCTTGACCACCTGCTTGCCCTTGGCATCCTTGCCCTTGCTGGACTTCTGGGCCTGGGCTTCCTTCTTTTGTGCCCAAACCG
>CANHBU010000197.1 GCA_947458345.1 Comamonadaceae bacterium | reverse complement strand
TTGCAGGCCAGCCGCGCCCTTGAAGCCGGTGGGCTCTGGCGCGGTCGGCGCGTTCATCCGCTGCAGCCATCTCCGTGCCCAGCCGTCGCGCGAGCGCAACCGCCGCACCACCCCGGTTTGCGGCTGCTCCAGCCATTGCACCGATGCGCTGGCGCACCAGAGTGCGACCTCCTGGTCACGCCGGTAGCTCCAGAGGGGGCCGGTTTCCTCGTGGCTGAGCAAATGCGTAAAAGGCCATTGCTGGCGCAAGGCCTGCAGCACGGCCGGCATGGGGCCGGTGCGCACCAAAAGCGGCAGACCCAGGGCGGCGAGCTTGGCCTGCAGCTCGGCGGCGCAGCCCAGCTGGAAAGCGACATGCTGAGCATCGCATTCGGGGCTTTGCAGCCACTGCGGCTCGATCACCAGCAAGCCAGCGGCTGACTCAAATTGCATGGCCTGCGCCAAGGGCGCATGGTCGAGCAAGCGCAGGTCGCGCTTGAACCAGACCAGTGCGGCGGCTCGGCTCACGAGGCGGCGGGGCCGATCAGCTGGCCTGCTGATCCAGATCGGGTGCATCGGCACCCGTGTCCTCGGCCTGGCCCGCGGGCTCACACGGCGGGCTCATGCTGTGTCCGTTCCATTGCTGGCCGCACCAGCAGCGGCCTGAGGGGTCGATGATGCAGGTGCCGCTGCCGCAGCAGCGCGGGTCGTCGCTCACTTTTGGGATCCTCCATCGGGATTGGGTCGGCGCATGCCGGTGCACCATTGGAGCTCAGATGGGCGCCGGCTGCAGGGCGCGCGCCGCAAGCCCCCGCAGTGCGGGTCTGCTTGGTGCCCGAGTCGGGCGCGTTTTGGGGCGGGGTCGGTGGGGCGCGATGGAACCGAAGGTTGACGTCCGCAAGGGCCGGTCTTTAGACCCCGGTCGAGCCAAAACCACCCCCGCCGCGCTGGCTTGGGCTGGAAAACTCCGAGACCACCTTGAACTGGGGCCTGAGCACCGGCAGAAACATCATCTGGGCAATGCGCTCGCCCGGGTTGACGGTAATGGCTTGGCCACTGGAAGGTGGGTTGCGGTTCCAGGCGCTGATGAAGCATTGCGCGGTGTAGTCGGCATCGATCAGACCGACGCTGTTGCCCAGCACCAGTCCCTTTTTGTGGCCCAGTCCCGAGCGCGGCAAAATCACGGCGCATAACTCCAGGCTGTCCATGTGCAGGGCAATGCCCGAAGGGATCAGCACGGCGGCCTCTTGTGGCTGCAGGATGAGCGGTGCGTCGATACAGGCGAACAGATCGATCGCGGCGGCCATCTCGGTCTGGTATTTGGGCAGGCCCCACTCGTGCAGCCGGGCGTCGAGGATCTTGACTTCAAGGGTCATGGCGTTTCTTTGGGGAGCAAAGCCGCAGGCGGCTTTGCGCTCAGTGCAGCAGGCCGGCGCCGCTGTCGGGGGCCGATTCGAGTTGAAAAAACCCGGTACCCAGCGTGCCGGCGCCGACTTCCTCGGCGGTGGCCGCTCGCACCGACGCCACCCGTATCGCCAGGCGCAAAGCGATGCCGGCCAGCGGATGGTTGCCATCGAGCACCACATGCTCGGGATAGATGTCGGTGACGGTGTACATCAGGTCCGCGGGGGTGTCGCTTGCGGCACCGGCCGGCAGGGCGCTGCCCTCATAGAGCATGCCCTCTTCGAGTTCCGCCGGGAAGATGCTGCGCGGCTGCAAGAAGACCCGGTTTTCGTCGTAGTCGCCAAAGGCCTGCTCGGGCTCGAGGTGCAATTCGACCCGGTCACCGGCCTCCTGACCCAGCAGTGCCTGCTCGACGGCGGCCAGAAGGTCACGCCCGCCGAGCATGAATTCGATGGGCTCTTCAAGTTCGTCCAGCACCTCGCCCAGGGTGTCTTTCATGACCCAGGTTAGGCCGACCACGCAAGGTACGGTGATTTTCATTCGACAATTGTCCCATGGAACCAACCCAAGTCTTGAGCCTCCTGGGGGGGCTGAGCCCCGACCAATTCATGCGCCGGCACTGGCAGAAAAAGCCCTTGCTGGTGCGCCAAGCCATCGCGGGTATGCGGCCGCTGTTGTCTGCGCCGCAACTGTTCGCGCTGGCTGCGCGCAACGAGGTGGAGTCTCGCTTGATCCAGCGCTCGGGCCGCCAGAGTTGGCAGATGCGGCGCGGTCCCTTCGCGCGCCGCGCCTTGCCGGCTTTGGGCACGCCAGGCTGGACCTTGTTAGTGCAGGGCGTGGACCTGCACCATCAGGGCGCGCACGAGTTGCTGCAGCGTTTTCGTTTTATCCCCGATGCGCGGCTTGACGACTTGATGATTTCCTACGCCAGCACCGAGGGCGGGGTTGGCCCGCACTTTGACAGCTACGATGTGTTTTTGCTGCAGGCCAGCGGCAGCCGGCGCTGGCAGATTGGTGCGCAGCGCGATCTCGGTTTGCGTGAGGACGCGCCCCTGAAGATCCTGCGCGATTTCCGGCCGCAGCAAGAATTTGTGCTGCATGCCGGCGACATGCTCTACCTGCCGCCGCGCTATGCCCACGATGGCGTGGCGGTGCCTTGCCAGGACGAGCGGGGTCGCGAGCAGCCCTGCATGACCTATTCGATCGGCTTTCGCGCGCCTTCGCGCCAGGAGTTGGCCAGCGCGCTGCTGGTGCGCATGGCGGAATCGGAGCAGGACCGCGCCGATGACTCTGCGCTGCTCTATCGCGACCCTGGGCAGCAGGCCAGCGGCACCCCGGCGGCCATTCCGGATCGGTTGCGCGAGTTCGCACAGGCGGCGCTCGAACGCGTTTTGCGCGAGCCGTCAGCGCTCGATCGCGCGCTGGGCCAGTACCTCAGCGAGCCCAAGCCCAGCGTCTGGTTCGAAGCGGGCGAGGTGACCTGGGCGCCGGGTCAGGGGCTGCGCCTGCATCCTTGCAGCCGTATGCTGTACGACGATCGACATGTGTTCATTAACGGCGAATGCTTGCTGGCCAGCGGCCGCGATGCGCGCCTGATGCGCCAGTTGGTCGACACGCGCCACTTAGATGGGCGATCGATCCAGGTGGCGAGCGAGCAGGCCCGCCAGATGCTGCTGCAGTGGCTTGAGGACGGCTGGCTGCAGCGTTCGTGAGCGGCTGCTTGGGCTGATCGTTTTGTACGCCGCGGCTTTTCAATAGGGTGTTCTTCGACGTACTGCCCGGGTGGCTGGCCGCCAAGCCAGCTTCGGCGCTGCGGCTTGTCTGGCCCGCAACCTAGGCTTGGGCAGTTTGCAGCGCAGCACTATCGGCCGTGGCGCGGGTTATTCAGATCTTCCTTGCCGCCGACGTCGATTTCGTGCATGTCTGACTTGAGCTGTTTGTGTGGACTTGAGCTTGTCTCGCCTGGTCAGTCGAAGTCGCCAGGGGCAGTCATACGGTTGTCGACGTCGGCACTTCGGCCGAGGGACGGGCATGACGGTGACCCCGAAAGGGTTCTTATACTTGGGCATGAATTTGTACGAAACGGAGTGTGCAAAATGAAGCTTTTTAGCTCAGCGCTGTTGGCGGCCTCGCTCATGGTCGCCCCCGCTGCATTTGCCCAGGGTCTGCCTGCTGCTTCATCTGCAACCATCCCGCTCAAGGGAGCAGGATTTTTCGGCGCTACTGCCAATATGGAGGCGGAGGTTTTTAAACCCGCAGGTGCAGGCCCCTTTCCGGTGATGGTGTACGCCCACGGTCGATCGGGGACGCCTCAGGAGCGCCTCGCGTTGCGTGAGGTGATCCCGCGCCAGTACCTTGAGTTTTGGGTGGCCAGGGGCTTTGCAGCGGTTGGGGTGGCGCGTCCGGGTTACGGTCGCACCAGCGGGATAGATCGTGAGATTCCCGGGCATACCTGGGAAAGTTCAGGTCGGTGTGCGGGAAGCTTTAACCCCGACCGGGTTGCTGATGCGGCAGGTGCCGCTATTGTTGCGACCATCGATTGGGTCCGGCAGCAAGCCTGGGCGAAAGCCGGTGCCGTTGTCGTCACCGGAAATTCAGTGGGTGGAATGACCGCTGTACTCGTAGGCTCGAGGGCACCCGAAGGGGTGTTGGGCGTCATCAATTTCGCCGGCGGCGTGGGCGGTAATCCCTCACTGGCACCTGGCCGGAGTTGCTCCCCTGAAAAGTTAACCGCCTTGTTTGGAAAACTCGGGGCCAGCAGCCGCTTACCCAGTCTCTGGCTCTATGCACCCAACGATCTCTTTTGGGGGCCTGAGATCCCCAAAACCTGGTACGCAGCTTTCACCGATGCGGGTGCCCAAGCCTCGGCATTGACGATGACAAGCCCGCTGCCTTCGCCTGATGGACACGATTTAATCTTCGTAGGAAGAGCGCTCTGGGAGCCTCATGTAGACGGCTTTCTTAAAAATCTAGGGCTGTAGGCCATCGAGTGTGAGTGCTCTGGCGACCAAGGCGCCCGATGCTGTAGCCGCGCCTGGTCAAGTATTTTCATGCTGCCATCGTCCCCTGGTCCTGCTACTTGGGCATGGGCATCCTCGCTGGAGTCTTGCGGGATTGATGAAACCGGTGTGCTCAAGGGTGCAGCCGGTGTTTGACGCGGGCTACCCATGACAAGGCTGTAGAGTTCACTGGCCCGTCGCGAGGGCCCAGAAAGCAAAAAAGCCGCCCGAGGGCGGCTTTTTGATCGGAAGCAAAAATTACTTCTTCTCGGGGGCTGCAGGAGCAGCGGCGGGCGCGGCGGCCGGAGCAGCAGCAGGAGCCGAAGCGTCGGCAGCGGGGGCCGGAGCAGGAGCGGGGGCAGCGGCGGGGGCCGGTGCGGGTGCGGGAGCCGGTGCCGGCTCTTTCTTGCCGCAAGCGGCCAGAGCGGCGGCTGCGACGATGGCTGCCAGTGCGAGAGACTTGTTCATTTTTTGCTTCCT